>JAYUHQ010000209.1:0-11437 GCA_043766895.1 Aestuariivirga sp. | reverse complement strand
AGGAGCGCGACACGCGCGGATTCATCTCGATGATCACCATGCGACCGTCTTCCGGATTGATGCCGAACTGCACATTCGAGCCACCGGTCTCCACGCCGATCTCGCGCAAGCACGCGATCGACGCGTTGCGCATGATCTGGTATTCCTTGTCCGTCAACGTCTGGGCCGGTGCGACGGTGATGGAGTCGCCGGTGTGCACGCCCATGGGATCGAGGTTCTCGATGGAACAAATGATAATGCAGTTATCCTTTTTATCGCGCACCACTTCCATCTCGAACTCTTTCCAGCCGATGACGGATTCTTCGATGAGCAATTCCTTGGTCGGCGAGGCCTCAAGTCCGCGCTCGCAAATCGCCATGAATTCTTCTTGGTTATACGCGATGCCGCCGCCGGAACCGCCAAGCGTAAACGACGGCCGGATGATGGTCGGATAGCCGACCATGGCCTGCACCTGCATCGCTTCTTCCATCGAGTGAGCGAGCGCGGAGCGCGGTGAATCTAAGCCGATTTTGGCCATGGCATGTTTGAATTTTTCGCGATCTTCGGCTTTGTCGATGGCCTCTTTCGTCGCGCCGATCATTTGCACGTTGTATTTTTCCAGCACGCCGTGCTTAGCGAGATCGAGCGCACAATTCAACGCCGTCTGCCCGCCCATGGTCGGCAGCAGCGCGTCGGGACGTTCTTTCGCGATAATTTTTTCCACCACTTGCCAGGTAATCGGCTCGATATACGTCACGTCCGCCATATTCGGATCGGTCATGATCGTGGCCGGATTGGAATTCACCAAAATGACTTTGAACCCCTCTTCACGCAGCGCCTTGCAAGCCTGGGCGCCGGAGTAATCAAATTCGCACGCCTGGCCGATAATGATCGGGCCGGCGCCGATAAGGAGGATGGATTTAATGTCGGTGCGTTTTGGCATGTGTCGGGAATCCTGATTTGAGGTTTCCTACACAAGTGAAAGACAGATTCCAACCCCATGTGGATAGATTTTTGTGCAGTGCGGAAAAAACACCGCCGGGAATAAAACCGCGCAAGCCTGAGTCTTGTGTTCATGCGCCGCATTATCAACCCTTGCTGGAGAGATTATCATGAACCAACACGATCACAATCACCACGGAAAAACTATCGGCATTACCCGCCGCCACGCGCTGGAATGTATGGTTTGGGCGGGCACTGGCGTGCTTTGGGGCATGCGGGCGGGCGTTCCGGTTTCGCTAGGGCTGCTCGGTGAGGCCGAGGCTGCCAAGGCAGCCAGCACCGGCTTTACCTTTATGCAAATTTCAGACAGCCATATTGGCTTTGATAAGCCCGCCAACCCCCATGCGATTGATACATTGAAAGAAGCAATTGGCCATATTGCGGCTTTGCCAAATAGGCCTGCTTTTATGCTGCACACGGGCGACATTACCCATCTTTCGAAGCCTGAGCAATTTGACAACGCCGTTCAATTGATCGGGCAAGCTGGTGTTGATGTGCATTATGTTCCCGGCGAACATGATATTGTGGATGAAGCCACCGGCAAAGCCTTTATGGATCGGTTTGGGCAGAAAGCAAAAGGCACTGGTTGGTATAGTTTTGATCAAGAAGGCGTTCACTTTATTGGGTTGGTGAATGTCGCCAATTTGAAGGCTGGTGGCCTTGGTTCAATCGGCGCTGAGCAATTGGCTTGGCTGCAAGATGATTTGAAAGCCATTAAAGATTCTACACCCATTGTTGTGTTTGCACATATTCCATTGTGGTCAGTTTATCCACAATGGGGTTGGGGCACTGACGATGCCGCAGAAGCTTTACCGTATTTGAAGCGGTTCGGATCAGTTACTGTTCTCAATGGCCACATCCACCAACTGATGCAAAAGGTTGAGGGCAATATTACGTTTCACACCGCTCGCTCTACTGCATTTCCACAGCCAGCGCCAGGCACAGCGCCAGCCCCGGGGCCGATGAAAGTGCCGGATGATAAGTTGCGCGGGTTGTTGGGCGTGGCGTCAATCACCTATCAACAAGGTGAAAGTGCTTTGGCTGTTACGAACACCGCATTGGCAGATTTTAAATGAGCAGATTGGCATTGACCTTGATTTTTTCAGCTATGCTTGCCGCCCATGTGCATGCCGAAGAAGTAATCATTACGATTGAAAACTTTACTTTCAATCCGGCATCAATCACGATCAAGCCGGGAACCACAGTCACTTGGTTAAATTCAGATGATATTCCCCATTCTGTGGTTGAAAATAACAAGGTTTTCAAATCTCCACCTTTGGATACTGACCAAAAGTTTTCAAAGGTTTTTACTGAGGTTGGAACGACCAACTATTTCTGTGGATTTCATAATCATATGACGGGTAAAGTCATTGTGCAGCCCTAAGCCATAAGAATTGGTCCACACGTTGAAAGACGATGAGCAAAGGCGAAAATTCGAAAGCATGGTTCTTCCACACCTTGCATCCGCACTTTCGCTTGCTCGCTGGTTAACGGGCAACAGCACAGATGCAGAAGATGTTGTGCAAGATGCTGCAATCAGAGCGTTTCGGGCCTTAGATGCAATGCGTGATGAAAAGCCCAAAGCGTGGCTTTTGGCGATCGTGCGCAATACGGCATTTACGTGGCTGTCTAAAAATCGTTCTAAATCATTGCTGGTGACTGACAACGAGAAAATATTTGAACAGGCCGAGGGCCAGATGTTTTCTTGCCCAGAAAAAATTTCAATTGAGACAGCGTTGATCGCTAAGGCCGACCAAGAATTGTTACGTCAACAAATTTCAACTTTGCCCTTGGCTTATCGCGAGGTTTTGGTGTTGCATCACTTTGAAGATATGAATTATCGCGAAATTGCGCGGCTTCTTTCCATTCCCGTTGGCACGGTGATGTCTCGATTATCGCGAGCGCGCGCATTGTTGTTCAGCCGCGTTATCGCTGTGGAGAAAAGGTCTAAATGAAAACGCGTCTTGATGATTTAACGATAATCAACGCCTATGTAGATGGCGAACTTGATGATGATGCAGCGTTGCGTTTTGAAAAACGCCTAGTCAAAGACAAAGAGCTATCTGCTGCCCATGCACGGGTTTTAGCTTTGCGCGCGGCACTTTCCACAAAGCTGGCGCAAGATAAGATTTCAGATTCACTGCGTTTGAAAATTGAAACCGCAATAAGCCCGCCCCGACTCATTCGCTCTAGCGATTTTAATTGGCGGCAAATGGCAGCATCAATTGTTATTGCTGCCTTGGTCGGAAGTGGGGCAACGTATTTTACTTTGCAACAATTTTCTAAAAATACTAATTTTGAAGCAATCATTGCCGGCCACCAGCGATCATTATTGGCGGCCACCCCTGTTGATGTTGCCTCGTCAGATCATCACACCGTGAAGCCTTGGTTTGATCAACGGTTGGCACTTTCTCCGCCAGTGCCAGAGCTTGCTGCGCAAGGCTATGCCCTACAAGGTGGGCGAGTTGATGTTGTTGGTGGCCAGCCCGTGCCAACCCTTGTTTATAAGTTGCGCCAGCATTTGATCAGCGTTGTTGCGGTTCCGAATTTGAGAACAGATGAGGGCAGTTCTGCCACCAAATTTGCAACACGTAATGGCTATTCAGTTTTAACTTGGATAGCCCATGATTTTATATACTCGGCCGTGTCTGATCTATCCAAGGCTGATCTGGAAGATTTTGAAACCAAATGGCGGGCGGCAAGTAACGCAGAAGAGTGACGTTGAATTGGAATTGGTGTTTAGTTTTTTGTCGAGGACTTAGAACAAATATGAGTGATTAAAATTAAAACAGCGGGGCAACCGTGCCAAGAACGGGGGCTTGTCTGGCCCAGTTGCGCCCGCTGTATTCGCTCCCCCAATTTGAAGGACGAATTTCGATGATCGATTTTAGTTGTTGATTTTATAAACCACGCTGAAGCCCGAAGTGGATTGGGCCGGAACAGTGTTGCCAGCAAATGCAGCTGCCGAGAGAAAGGCTATGGCAAGAATTAACGTAAAGGCGATGGTTTTCATTTTATGCTCCACATCAACAACGTTTGAACTTGCAGTTAAGTTGCATCATTGCGGTGGAATGTGGCCTGAATGGCCTGTTCATCTGGCGTTTAGAAACAGATGCTTGCGCGCAAACAAAAACCCCGGCGGGAGAGGCCGGGGTTTTGACGGACTGAGTTACCTTGCAGGGGACCTCAGTTGGGGAGAAAAAGTGGAACCGAAGCGTTGAGCTAGACTGATCTGCCGAGTGGGGTTCGGGTCAGATGATCTTTCACTGTTCTCAATGCCTCGGTTCCTAACACCTTTTCGGTAGAGGGGCATGAACCGAAAAGGCTAAACTTAGCTTTGTGTATCTGAACAATCTTCAACGGCGCATTTTTCAAGAATAATTTTGTGCGTGTGTGTTGCTGCTGAAGTTTTATAAACCACGGTTATTGCCGTCGGATCAGTGATGGCAAATTGATCATTGTGTTTTACGCTGGCAATTGCTGTTGCTGCGGTGCCTGCAATTGCGAGAATGAAAAGTGTGTAGCGGATCATTTTGTTTAACTCCCGTGCTGTTGTTGGGAGGAACTTAGATCGTTGTGCCGTAACCATTGCTGAATGCCTTGTTCATCTGCCGTTTAGAATTGACATAGTGATAACGGGCGATTGTGATAAAAGTTCCTTTGAAATTAGCCGAAATTAGGAACTTGTTGTGACATCCTCAGACTTGCATTGGCTTTCTGCCACACAATTGACAAAGCTTTTCAAACGCGGTGACGCATCACCCGTAGACGTGGCGCGTGCCTGTTTGGCCCAAATCATGGCGCTGGATGGCAAGATCAACGCCATGAGTTTGGTTGATGAAAAAACCACGCTAAAACAAGCACGTGCAAGCGAAAGGCGCTGGCATAAAAAGGCCAATATAGGGCCATTGGATGGCGTTCCGCTGCTCATTAAAGACCTGCTTTTGGTCAAAGGCTGGCCCACTTCAAGGGGGTCTAAAACCGTCGATCGGCTGCAAGAGTGGCCACATGATGCGCCAAGTGTGGCAAGGCTTCGCGAAGCGGGCACAGTTTTTATGGGTCTTACCACCACGCCTGAATTTGGTTGGAAGGGTGTTACCGATTCGCCGTTGACCGGAATTACCCGCAATCCATGGAACTTTGATAAAACGCCAGGTGGATCATCGGGCGGGTCTGCTGCGGGTTTGGCCGCGGGCTATGCACCACTGGCGCTGGGAACCGATGGCGGCGGATCTATTCGCATACCAGCCGCATTTTCGGGGGTTTATGGCTTGAAGCCATCGTTCGGGCGGGTGCCGGCGTGGCCGCTTTCACCCTTTGGCACGGTGGCCCACATTGGCCCCATGACGCGCCATGTGGAAGACGCGGCCTTGATGATGGACGAAATTAGCAGGCCTGATGCGCGCGATTGGCATTCGCTGCCCTATGATGCCGCTGACTATTCGCGCGCATTAAAGCGCGATGTGAAAGACATGGTGTTTGCTTATTCACCCAAGCTTGGGTTTGATGTTGCCGTGGAAAATGATGTGGCGCGGCTGGTGAAAGCGGCTGTGGCAAAGCTTCGCAAGGCAGGGGCCAAAATTGTAGAGATAGACCCGGGGTTCAAAGATCCGGCAGCAACGTTTCGCACCCTGTGGTGGCTTGGGGTGCGGGGTGCTTTTGGGCATTTGCCGGAATCGAAATTGGCATTGCTTGAACCCGCGCTGCGCGACGTGGTGGAACAATCCAAATCCATTTCAATTGATGAGATGATTGGCGCCACCAAGGCGCGCGGCGAGCTTGGCAGCCAGATGCGGCAATTTATGGAAAAATATGATGCACTTCTCACCCCCACCATGCCGATTACCGCGTTTGAGGCTGGCACACTTCAGCCCGGCAGTGCAGACAACCATGGCAAGTGGGTGAATTGGACACCTTTTACCTATCCTTTCAACTTGACACAGCAGCCAGCGGCATCGGTGCCATGCGGCATTGCGGCAAACGGCCTGACCGTAGGGTTACAAATCGTGGGGCGTATGTTTGAAGATCGCCAAGTGTTGCGCATTTCTGGCGCGGTCGAGAAGGAAGTTGGCATCTTGCGCTTGGGAAATACAATTTAAAGTATCTTTAAATTGTAGAATAAACTTTAGGTTTAAAATGGAATGGATGCATGCTATCCCCAACGGATTCGCGTTGGATAGGTGTGTTGCGTCTCAATCGTATTAAACCTGAGGAGACAGGCATGAACCAAGATCAAGACACTGTTACCCTGTTGGAAGAGATGGAAGCCGAAATTCGGTCTGTCGCTCATAAGATTTGGGAAGATGAAGGAAAGCCCGAAGGGCTTGCTCACGATCATTGGGCCAGGGCAACTGCCATCGTGACCACTGCGGCCGAGCTTGAGGGCGGTTTGGGCTCTCCCAATTGGTTGCAGAAAGCGCCAACGCCTGAAGTTGAACTGGCACCCGCACCTGATGTTGAAGAGCGCAGTTTATCACAAACCCTTGAGCAGCTGAAACGGCGGGTGGCCGGGCGCTCTGCTGCTTAGGCCCTAAAAACCAAATTGCTCAATTGGCAAAGTCAACTTGCGTTGGCTTTGCTTTTTTTGTTGGTGTGTCGCAATTGGCGTGTTGGCTTTTCAAGCGTTTGTGTATGGTGGCTGCGTCACGCCATAATGCAAAAGCATTATGGGCAAGAGCAAATGGAGCAGCACATGACACAATTGAAAAAAGTTTTCGTTTTGGCAGGCCTTGCCTTGGCCGCCAGCAGCATGGGCGCTGAGGCCCACCCCGGCCATTTTGGCGCGTCTGGATTAGTGTCTGGTTTCGCCCACCCCTTCAGCGGGTTTGATCATATCATTGCCATGGTTGCCGTTGGCTTTTTGGCTGCACGCCTTGGTGGCCGTGCCGTGTGGTCTGTGCCTGCGACATTTGTGGCGCTGATGGCCATGGGCGGTGTTTGGGCTATTTTGGGCCTGCCTATGATGTTTGTTGAAGGTGGAATATCGCTTTCAATGTTTGTGTTGCCAATGGTTGCGGTTGTGCGTTGGAAAACCCCTACAGCCATTGCCATGGCGCTTGTTGGTGTTTTTGCCGTGTTTCATGGCTATGCCCATGGCCTTGAAATGCCCGCTGATGCATCGGGCTTTGAGTTTGGGATAGGCTTTGTTGTGGCCACAGCGTTACTTCATGTGGCTGGATTGGCCGCGGGTTTTGTTGCCGCGCGCGCAAGGACTGTTCTAGCCGCATAATGAGTGTATCGCGAACCAGCACCTATGATGCCATCATCATTGGTGCTGGCGCTGCCGGATTGATGTGCGCCATCACCGCAGCAAAGCGCGGATTGCGTGTGGCTGTGCTTGATCACAGTACAATCGCTGGTGCGAAAATTTTAATCTCTGGCGGAGGGCGTTGCAATTTCACCAACATTGGCACAACGCCCAACAATTTCATTTCTGCCAACCCGCATTTTGCCCGTTCGGCGTTGAGCCGCTATACGCCCACAGATTTTATAGCACTCATCGCGAAACATAAAATTGCGTGGCACGAAAAAACATTAGGCCAATTGTTTTGTGACGGATCGGCCAAGCAAATTGTAAAAATGTTGCTGGATGAATGCGCAAGCCATGGCGCGAAGATCATTTTAAATTGCAAAATTTCAGACGTGAGCAAGGCTGATGATTTTCAATTGGAAACATCGCAGGGTGTGTTCACGACAAAAAATGTGGTGTTGGCCACAGGGGGCTTATCAATTCCTAAAATGGGGGCCACCGGATTTGCGTTAGATGTGGCAAAGAAATTTGGGTTGAAGATTGCAACGTCCAAGCCGGGGCTTGTGCCGCTTAAGGCATCAGCTGACGAGGTGGCGTTTTACACAGCGCTTTCAGGCGTGGCCCTGCCTGCCGTTGCGCAGTGTGGCAAAACCAAATTTGCCGAGAGTGTGTTGTTCACCCACCGTGGACTTTCAGGCCCAGCGATTTTGCAAATCTCATCTTATATGAAACCCCAAGATGAGATCACTTTGGATTTTGCGCCTGGCCGTGATCTGGCAACGGAATTAAAACGCCGACGCCATGAGCGCCCGAAAGTGGAAATGAAAACTCTGCTGGCCGAGTTTGTTCCCCAACGCTTGGCTGAAAATCTGGCCACCGAAACATCGCTCGAAAAAATTGCCGCGCGGCTGAAAGCGTGGCACTTTAAAGCGTCTGAAACTGAGGGTTACGCCAAGGCCGAAGTGATGGTGGGCGGGGTGGATACCGACGGGCTTTCGTCCAAAACCATGGAGGCAAAAGCCGTCCACGGCCTTTATGTGATTGGTGAGGCAGTGGATGTAACCGGTTGGTTGGGCGGGTATAATTTCCAATGGGCTTGGGCATCGGGCTTCGCGGCGGGGCAGGGGCTTTGCCAACAACTTGATTAAACTGCAATTTGGTCTATATCTTAGTATAGATCAATTGGAGGCCATGTTATGAGCCAAATTGCAAAACTTTTTACCAATGGGCGAAGCCAAGCCGTGCGTTTGCCCGCAGCGTTCCGCTTTAGCGGCAAGGAGGTTTTCATTCGCAAGGATGCTGAAACTGGCGACGTAATTTTGTCGAGCCGCCCTACTTCATGGGATGGCTTTTTCGAAGCGTTAAAAGGTGCCGAAGTGCCAAGAGATTTTCTGAGTGCAAAAGAGCGCAAGCAAAAATCGCAAAATCGTGATCCGTTCAAAGGCTATAATGAATGAGCCGTTTTATGCTCGACACGAATACAATCAGCTTTTTTGTGCGTGAACACACCTTAGTCAAAAAGCGCATTGTGGGAGAGCCAATGTCGTCTTTGTGTATTTCCGCTGTGACCGAAGGCGAGCTTCTTTTTGGCTTGGCAAGGCGGCCCGACGCTGTCCGGCTTGCCCATGCAGTCCAAGAATTTTTGCGCCGCGTGGAGGTGCTGGCTTGGGATAGTTCAGCTGCGGCACGTTACGCAATTTGCCGCGCTGATCTCGAAAAAACAGGTCAAACACTTGGAACCAATGATTTGCTGATCGGCGCCCACGCTTTAAGCATGAATGCAACACTGATCACCAATGATCAAGCTTTCAAATATCTGGCTGAATTGCGGCTTGAAGATTGGACGAAGTAAGCTTGATAGATTTCAAGCAAAAGCAAATGCTGCCCTCGTCTTTCAAATCACTTCACGCGCTTAAAGCCCAATGACTTACAGAATGGGCCCCAGCAGCCTTTTACGTCTAAGTTGCTGCCATTGAGTGTGGCGTAAGCGCGATAGGTGCCGCCATCATCAGCGCTGTAAATCGTGCCCTTCCAAGTGTCTGGGCCAGAGGGTGCCATGCCTTCAAAGATGGGCAGGCCCACAACATGGCGTTTGCGCAATGCTGGATTGGGGTTTTTCCAATCCAGTTTTTCGGTGCCATCGGGGTTTAACTTTGCACCCAAAGACACAATCGACCCACATAACAGTTCGCCGCCGCAATGGCGCACAGCGATGGTGAGATTTCCCATCTGCCATTGCCCATCAGGGTTGGCAGCATGGGCCAAACCTGCTGTGGCGAAAAATACAACTGAACTGATCAACACACTCAATTTTTTCATCGTCGTTATCTCTTCATCATTTTGTTGCTGTCATTTTATCATTTTCTCAGTGCTTTGAAAAGTGTTTCACCCCATCGCCTGATCAAGATCTGCGATGATATCTTCCACATCTTCAATGCCAATTGAAAGTCTCACCACGTTGGGCGAGGCACCGGCCGCTTTTTGTTGGGCTTCGTTCAGTTGGCGATGCGTGGTAGAGGCTGAATGAATGATCAGTGATCGCGTGTCACCCAAATTGGCAACGTGGCTGAATAATTTTACGCTATCGACCAATTTCACACAGCCGTCATAACCCGTTTTCAAAGCAAAAGTGAAAATGGCGCCTGCACCTTTGGGGCATATTTTGGCAATGCGTTTATAATAGGGCGAAGATTTCAAACCCGCATAGGTTACATATTCCACCCGTGGATCTTTCTCCAGCCATTCAGCCACTTTTAAAGCGTTGGCCACATGGCGTTCCATGCGCAGGGACAAGGTTTCAATGCCCATCAATGTGTAATGTGCACCTTGGGGGTTCATCGTCATGCCCAAATCACGAAGGCCAATGGCGATGGAATGGAAGGTGAAAGCCATGGCACCCAAAGTGGGGTGAAACACCAAACCGTGATAGGCTGGTTCAGGCTCTGACAGCGATGGGAACTTGCCAGATTTTGCCCAATCAAACTTGCCGCTATCGACCACACAGCCGCCGGTTACAGTGCCATTGCCGGTGAGATATTTCGTGGTGGAATGAACCACCAAAGTTGCGCCGTGTTCAATGGGTTTGCACAAATAGGGCGTGGCTGATGTGTTATCAACAATCAACGGAATCTGTGCCGCATCCGATATTTTGGCAATGGCGTCAATGTCGGTGATATAGCCGCCGGGGTTGGCGATGGATTCACAAAATACCGCGCGGGTGTTATCATCAATGGCGGCTTTAACCGCAGCCAAATCATCAAAATCGACAAATTTGGCAGACCAACCAAAGCGCTTGATGGTTTGGCTGAATTGCGTGATTGTGCCGCCATAAAGCCTTGTGGAAGCCACGATATTTTTGCCTGGCCCCATGAGCGGAAACAGAGCCATAATTTGCGCAGCATGGCCCGATGAACAACAAACAGCGCCCGAACCACCTTCAAGGGCGCAAATGCGATTGGCCAAGGCCGACACTGTTGGGTTGGTGAGACGTGAATAAATATAACCCACCTCTTGCAGGTTGAACAATTTGGCGGCGTGGTCAGCATCGCGAAACACATAGGCCGTGGTTTGATAGATCGGCACTTGCCTTGCACCCGTTGCCGTATCTGGTGCTGTGCCTGCATGAATTTGTAATGTGTCAAAACCCAGTTTGCGTGTCGTGGTCATCGATCATGTCTCCCGTTGTTTTGGGAAATACTATGTTAAGTTTTGAAACTGCACAACGGGTGAGCGATGCTTTGACGGATGGGCTGCCTCTGCGCCATGCAGGTCTTTCAACACGCCATGTTTTCGCTCATCTGTTTCGCAAATTGTGATAGGTTCAATGCCATCATCGCGTAGAAGGAGATTGGTAATGCCTTGGAAACGATATGGCCTCGCATTAATTGCAGCGTTTTTATGTGCTGCAACGGCCGGTGCCGGCGCACCTGATCAATTGAAAGGGAAATATGCATTTGACTGGCACACAGAGCCGGCGTTGGCAAAATGTGTGAAAGTGGATGGAGCGTTGCTCAGTCAACTCAAATCAAAGCAGTTCCATTGCGATATGACGTTGAAAAAAAACTCTTCATCAGGCGTTGGTTTGCGCAATTGTAGCGCAGGCACCCATGGCAAGGAATATCTAATTTTCGATTCCAAACATGATTGTGAAGAAGAACGCCAAAGCCAAGCCGCCAATGAATGAGAGTGTTGGCTGGGGGACTAGGA
>JAYUHQ010000208.1:0-4346 GCA_043766895.1 Aestuariivirga sp. | reverse complement strand
TGGGTTTGTTATGATATGACGAAAGATGGCAACACCATTAATTTCATCTCACCCTATGGCAAAATCAGCGCCTATTCGGTTGTGAAATAAGACTCGCTTACCCGTTCAACTGTCTCTAAAAAAACTGAACGCGCGTGGTTGCTGTAATGCACCAACGCGCCTTTTTGAGTTTGAGGGGATTTGCGTTTATGACAACTTGGCCAATCTACGCCACATGGAAAGGCCCGATCATTATGATCGGCTTTGGCTCCATCGGACACGGCACTTTGCCATTGATTTTGCGCCACATCACGGTTGATGCCAACCAGATTACAGTGATTGATCCTTCAACGGAATGGAAGCATTTGGCCGACAAACAAGGCGTGCATTTTTTACAAACCGCTTTGACAAAAGAAAACCACAAAGAAGTTTTGCGCCCGTTGCTTTCAACCGGCGGTCAACCGTTGATCGTAAACTTGTCGGTTGATGTAAGCTCGCATGATATGATGCGCGTGGCGCGTGAAGCGGGTGCCCTTTATATTGATACGGTGATAGAGCCGTGGCCCGGCTTTTATTACAATGGCAAAGTTGATAATGCAGCGCGTACAAATTATGCGTTGCGTGAAAAAATGTTGGCGCTCAAAGCCAAGTTGGGTGTGGGCCCAACGGCTGTTTCATGTTGTGGTGCAAACCCTGGCATGGTGTCTTGGTTTGTAAAACGCGCTCTGTTGAAACTTGCCGTTGATCTCGAATTTGAAACCGGGCGCCCAAGGTCTCGCAGTGAGTGGGCCACGCTGATGAAAAATTTGGGCGTGAAAGGAATCCATATTGCTGAGCGTGATACCCAACGCGCCAAAAATCCAAAACCCGTGGGCACGTTCGTCAACACATGGTCAGTTGAAGGCTTCATTTCTGAAGGCAAACAGCCCGCTGAATTGGGTTGGGGCAGCCATGAAAAAAAGCTGCCATCTGATGGTCGCAGATTTAAAACCGGCAGCAAATGCGCCATATTTCTAGAACGTGCAGGCGCTGAAACCAAAGTGCGCACATGGGTGCCAGAAATTGGCCCGCAGTTTGGCTTTCTTGTCACCCACAACGAAGCGATTTCAATTTCAGATTATTACACGGTTCGCGAAGGCAAGCGTGTCACCTTCCGCCCAACCTGTCATTATGCATACCACCCTTCCAATGATGCTGTTCTTTCAATCCATGAAATGTTTGGCGCAGGCGGCGTAAAGCAAGACAAGCAACATATTTTAGAACCAGATGAAATCGCCACCGGCCAAGACAAATTGGGCGTGTTGATTTATGGCCACAAAAAGAATGCCTTTTGGTTCGGTTCACAATTATCGATCGAAGAGGCCAGAAGCTTGGCCCCTTATCAATCTGCCACGGGCTTGCAAGTAACATCAGCCGTTTTAGCAGGTTTGGTTTGGGCCATTGAAAACCCAAACAAGGGAATTGTTGAAACCGATGAGATGGATTTTGAACGTTGCCTTGAAATTCAAATGCCTTATCTCGGCCCCGTGGGCGGCGTTTACACCGATTGGAACCCGTTAAAATCAATCGACAGCCTGTTCCACACGCCCGGAGACAAACGCGACCCTTGGCAATTCAGCAATATATTGGTGCGCTAGATTGCATAAAAAAGGGCGGCACACGTGCCGCCCTTTCTATTCGTTTGAAAAAAAATTACTTCATAATCATGTCATGCTTGGCCATGCCAAGGTGCTTTGAACAATCGGCCATTTTGTGGCCCTTCATCGACATTTCCGCCATATGCATTTCGCCCATGGCCATTTTAACATCTTTTGCCATCTTGGGATCAGTGTCTTTTTTAATGGCATCATTCATCATGGTGAAAGTTGCGGCATCACATTTGGCCATGTGATCCATTTTCGTCATTTTCATCTTATCGGCAGCAAAGCTTGGAACAGCAAGAGCAGCAATAACAAGGCTCGTCGTGAACAGGGTTTTCAACATTTTATTTCTCCTTAAGGACATTTTGTCCTGAACCCAACTAGACCAAACCGCTAATCACTTACCAATAACAACACTGTTGGATCACACACTTCTGCGTGAAGTTCACGTGAGCACTATGCCCCGCTAAACCAATTATAACCTTGGTCTTCCCAATAGCCGCCGGGGTAATCATTGGTCACAAACATTTCCATCACATGTTTGGGGTTTTTGAAACCAAGCTTGGTTGGAATACGAATTTTAATCGGGAAGCCATATTTTGGTGGCAGCGGTTGATCGCGAAACGTGGTGGCAATAATGGTTTGCGGATGAAGCGCCGTGGCCATGTCGATGCTGGTGTGATAATCATCAGCACATTTAAAGCCTACATATTTAGCGGTGGTATCTGCGCCAACCATCCGCAAAAAATCGCCCAGAGAAGAGCCGCCCCATTTGCCAATGGCACTCCACCCTTCCACGCAAATATGTCGCGTGATTTGGTTTTTCTGCGGCAAGGCTTTAAGTTGGTCTAACGTCCAAGCATCTTTTTTGGCAATCATGCCTGAAAGTTCAAGCTTCCAGGTTGCCCCATCAACAATGCGCACCTCGTCTTCGCCGTAATAGGCATTGAAGGGAAATGGGTCTTTGATGTCGGCCTCTGTAAATTCGGGGGCCAATTTCGTGGAGTCAAACAACGCCGCTTGGGCACTGTCATTCCACTTGGACATGGCAGCCAAAATCCGATCAGCGGCATTGGGCTCATCTGTGGTTGAAGCAAAATCACAACCACTTAAAAGCGCCAGCGCCCCAAGCGAAAGCGTTTGCTTCATAAACAATCGGCGCTCAATGTTAAGAATAGATTTTGTGCGCTCTAACATAAGCGGCGCAGCCTTGCGTTTAAGCAACATGATTTTCTCCATTGCTGTGTGATGTTTTCTTAGCCCAACCCGTAATCATTGGCAAAAATGTTGAAGGCACAATCAACACCAAAGCCAAATGCATCACGATGAAAGCGCAAATCAATGCCATGCAGAAAAAATGCACAACCCGCGCACCATCATAGCCGCCAAACAAGGCGGCCAAGCCTGAAAACTGAACTGATTTCCAAATGCTCAGCCCTGATAGAATTACCAAGATGAAAAGCACAAACACACCCAAGTATGATATTTTCTGCACGGCGTTATAATGGCCCACATCATGGGGCAGTTTGCCCCGCAAAGCTTTGCCCAAATCTGTTATCACGCTACGCGGCGAAACTGGAAACAACGCCATTTTGAAATGCCCGCCGAATATACCGATCAAAGCATAAATTAAAAAATTAATGACAAAAACCCACATGGCTGCAAAGTGCCACTGTATGCCGCCGCCAAGCCACCCGCCCAAAGCCAAACTTGAAGGAAAGCCCACCGCATTAAAAATGGGCGATGCATTATAAATCTGCCAGCCACTGGTTATCATCACCAAGATGGCAAAGGCGTTAACCCAGTGAAACAACCGCACACTTAAAGCGTGGATTTTTATTTTCTGATCGTTTGCGTTCATGATTCCCTCTTTCCAATTGGAACCTCAACCAATCGGAACACCAGAGCAAGTAAACTTCGATCACGTTTTTGGCAATTCAAGCCGGAAGTGGAATAAACTCTTTGTCATCGCCCGGCACAATCGAGAATTTTCCCGTACGCCATTCTTCCTTGGCGGCTTCAATTTTCTCTTGGGATGAGGAAACAAAATTCCACCAAATATGGCGCGGCCCATCCATGGGTTCGCCACCCAGCAACATGAAATGGCTGGCGCCAAGTGCTTTCACTACGATTTCGGCATGGGGTTTGAATGAAACCAACTTGCCCGCTTCAATCACCCGCCCGGCAATCTCAATTTTCCCAGAAACAAGATAAAGCCCGCGTTCTTCATGGTCCACCGGCAGCGGAAGGCTTGCCCCCTGTTCTAAGCGAACATCGCCATAAAACAAATCCGACAGGGTTTTCACGGGCGATTTTGCACCATACAGCTGGCCAGCAATCACTTGCACTTTGCGGCCATTGTCTTCCAACACGGGCAACTTTTCGTGCGCCACATGTTCAAATGCGGGGGCCACTTCTTCGACATGCTTGGGCAACGCCACCCAACTTTGCAAACCGAACATGTTTTGCCCTGAAGCCCTTTCCAGCGCAGGCGTACGTTCAGAATGAACAATGCCCTTGCCAGCCGTCATCCAATTCAATTCTCCGGGAGAGATTGCCTGCTCTGATCCTAAACTATCACGATGATTGATAACCCCATCAAACAGCCATGTCACTGTGGCTAAGCCAATATGCGGGTGGGGCCGAACATCCATGCCCTGCCCCGCCTTCATCATCACCGGGCCAAACCTGTCAAAGAAAATAAACGGCCCAATCATTTGGCGTTCA
>JAYUHQ010000207.1:0-11460 GCA_043766895.1 Aestuariivirga sp. | reverse complement strand
CTATGCCTTCTGGACTGATGTGTGAGCCCGTATCACGCAGAAGCTTTTCAACTTTCGCATGGGTTGCGAAACTTGAAAACAGGCGCGGCAGAAATGAGTTGAACGCCATGAGTTTTGCAATGGGTGAAAACAAACTTCCGACAATTCCACCAAAAGGGTAAAACGCGCCGTTGAACGATATATAATTTTGCGCAGGCAACAATTTTCGCGCGCAAGCAACAGCCAAAATGGCAGCACCAGCCGAATGGCCCACAACTGTTTGGGGCGAAATTTCTAGCGCCGCCATCACTGCGCCAACACCTTTTGCCATGCGCTCTAAGCGAAAGTCTGCTGCGTTATTTGCTTGCGTTTTGCCATGGCCGGGAAGATCAATGGCCACAACTTGGTGGTCGCTGGCCAACAGCGGCACAACATCGCGCCACGAATGCACCGATGCTGCCGTGCCATGAACCAGCAAAATCGCCGGCCCTTGCCCTAAGGTTTCAACATACCATGATAGGCCATCAGCCTGAACAAATTGCGTTTCGGGTGTTGTCATGCCGATGCTGTTTTCAATGCCATGCTGACAGGCCTTGCAATATCAACAGCGCTGGCCCGCGGCATGGGCAAATAGGTTGCATGCAAAGCCGTGGCCAAAGCTTTGGCAGATTTTTGCGGCTCGGTTGAAACATCAATCAGCATCACATCAAAATCTTCAGCGGCCAAAACGCGTGCGGCCTGTTGGCTTTCTTCTAAGGCTTTTACTTTGTTGCCTTCGCCACTGCGCGTAATGTTGCCTTTGCCATCTGTCAAAATGATAACAATGGGATTGCCCCCGCCCCGACGAACTTGCAGCGCCAGCTCTAAGGCTTCATCAAGGCCCGACGCCAGCGGCGTTCCGCCGCCGCCCGGCAAACCCGCAAGGGCGCGTTTGGCGCGTTCGAGTGACCTTGTGGGCGGCAACAGAACTTCAGCCTTTTTGCCGCGAAAGGCCACCAAGGCCACTTTATCGCGCCTGACATAACATTCGGCCAAAATGGTTTCGACAGCACCCTTGGCTTCGGCCAAGCGCTGAAACGCGGTCGAGCCTGAGGCATCGACAGCAAAGATTGCGGTTGCTTCGTTGCGTTGTTTAATGCGCGCGATGCGAAAATCATCACGTGTCACAACCATGCGGCCAGAACCTGTCAACTTGCGGCGCAAGGCTTGCCACGGTGCGGCATTGCGCAAGGTTGCCAAAATATCCAGCCGCTGGCCCGCCAAAGACGATGCCCGCTTGGTACCAATGCGACGGCCACGAAGACCATTCGATTTGCGTTGCGCCGCCGTTTTGGCGTTGCGGCCAGAACCGCGTTTGCCAAGCCCGCCTGCCGCCAACTGCAAAAGGTTTGGCGGCAATGCTGCCTTTATGGCTTCGAGAATAAGTTCCGCATCGGCCGGATTTGGAATGGTGTTTTCTTCGGCCTCGGTGGGGGCATGGTCTTCAGGCGGAGGCGGCTCTTGGGGCTGTTCATCCGCGTTGTCTTGTGGCGGCAAATGCAAGGCGCGGTGCGCCAGAACCAAGCGCCCAGCCAAAGCCACAGTGCTTTCATCAACTTGTTTCATGCCCTGCAAGGCGCTTAGTGCGCGGGCAACGTCAACCGCTTGGATAACAGCGCGCGGCGATGCAATGCCGATAGCCAATGCAACATCACAAAGATCAGCAATCCATTTTTGGTCAACATGCTGCGTCAATAATGTTTGGGCCAATGCGATATCTGCCATTGTCCAATAGCTTTCGGCCTTGGTCTGCACTTCAAAGGGCAAACGCTCAGCAAGTTTGGGCGACACGATTGCGTCTTCATCATGCAGATCTGCCACGGCGATCAGCATCAATTCTCGGGCATCAATCGCTTGGGCTATCAACGAAACACAGCCAGTGTCTAACCTTTCGGCCCGGCGTATTAACAAACGCGAATGTGCGGCCAAAAGCCCTTGGCTGTGCACAGGTCGGCCCAAAGCCAAGGTTGCCGCCAGATCAATGGTGCCTGTCAACGACTCTGCTGCCAGTGTTGACGACACGGTTCGGATTGGCCCAGACGCTTTGGCCAAAGCTGCAATAAAATCATCGGCCACGTCATTGGCCACAACAGCGCCGCCAAGGAGTGGGCCGCGTAATGCCAAAAGCCCCACAACCCAGGTGGCGTCGTTCAGGCCTTCACGCATCATGGCCCCAGAACATCTTGAATGGCGCGTTCGATGCGGGCAGCCGAACCGGTTTCTTCTAATGGATTGCGGCGCAGACGGTGGCGCAATGATGGCAACGCCATGCGCTTGATATGATTGAGTGACACTGTTTTTTGTTTTTCAAACGCCGCCAAGGCACGCGCGGCGCGAATGATGGTAAGTTGCCCGCGCAAGCCATCGGTTTTTAAAGCAATGCAAAGCTTTGCAGCACTTTCTTGAATGGCATCGGGCACCACAACATCTTTCAGTTTCTTGCGGCCGGCTTCTATGCGCGTGCGCAGCACCTTTTCTTCATCTTGCCAAGTTGCATAAAACTTTTCAGGTTCACGTTCATAGGCATCACGGCGTTTTACAATTTCAACCCAGCTGGCCACATCTTGGGGGGTTTTTACTTCAACGGATAAACCGAACCGATCCAACAACTGGGGGCGAAGTTCACCCTCTTCGGGGTTGCCACTGCCGATCAATACAAATCGCGCGGGGTGGCGAACGCTTAAACCCTCGCGCTCAAACAGGTTTTCGCCCGATGCAGCAACATCAAGCAGCAGATCAACTAAATGGTCTTCAAGCAAATTCACTTCATCAATATATAAAAAACCGCGATTGGCCTTGGCCAGCAAACCTGGCTCAAACACTTTTTCACCGCGCGACAAGGCCCGTTCTAAATCCAACGCACCGGCCACGCGGTCTTCGGTTGCACCCAAAGGCAAATCAACCACGGGCACAGCAATTGTTTCAGATATAAGTTTGCCAGCACCCCGACACTGTTCACAGGCTGATTGCGGCAAAGCCGGGTCGCAATGATAAGGGCAACCTTTCACCGCTTTGATGGGCGGCAACAACGCCGCAAAGGCGCGCACAGTGGTGGATTTTCCAGTGCCCCTGTCACCCATAGCCAACAAGCCACCGATCAAAGGATCAACCGCCGTGAGAACCAGACAGGTTTTCAGCTCCTGCTGGCCTTCGATTGCTGAAAATGGATAAACGGGTCTTCTGGTTGCGGCGTTATTTTTATTATCGCCTTTTTGTTTTGCCATCGAATATGAATCTCAATTTCATTGCGTGATGGTCAATCTGCCATGGACAAAGGCGCTGTCAATCAAAATTGACAGCCGATGTAATGATTAGATGCGATAAAAGGCGGCCGCAGTATTATTAAACACAGCGCCATGGTCTGCTTGATCAACACAGGCTTTTGCTGTTTCAAGCCAGCTTTGGTAATTGCCGTTCAGGGTGAGAACAGGCCAGTCTGATCCCCACATCACGCGATTTGGCCCAAAAACTGCGATGATGTGGTGAATGTAGGGGGCAAATGTTGCTGTGGTCCAGCCCGCATGTGCTTCGGCTGCAAAGCCTGAAAGTTTGCAAAAAACGTGGGTTTCACGCGCAATCGCGTCCATCTTTTCGGCCCACAGATCAAAGCCATCATCGCGGATGGCGGGCTTCATGCCATGGTCAATGACCGTTCGCATTTTTGGATAGCGTTGAAACAATTTTAAAAATGGATCCAAGTGCAGCGGGAAACCCAGGGCATCGAACGTGAGATCATGTTCAACGATCGCTTCATAGGCCCATTGCACATCGGCCCGGTGCATCCAATGTGCATCGGCAATATCTTGGATCATCGGGCGAACGCCGGAAAATTTTGGATGTTTTGAAAGGCGTTTCAGTTGCTGAAAATCTGATCGATTTTCAAAATTGATCCACCCCACAACTTTGCCGACAAAATCTGTGGCATCAGCCAAACCCAACATATATTCGGTTTCAGCAATGGTGGCCGCTGCTTGCACCAACACGGTTTTATCGATGCCAAATTTGGCTTTTATGGCGGCAAAATCTTGCGGCAAATAATTGCGATAAAGCGGCGAGGTTTCCGCCATCCAGTGATAGTCGCCTCTGGTCGGGTTCCAAAAATGGTGATGGGCATCAATCATTATTTGGGCACGGGCGCATTTTCGTGCATCAGGCCTTGGGCTTTCAAATCACCCCACAAGGCTTTTGGCACTTTCACATTCATCGCGGCGGCATTCAACGTGGCCTCTTTGGCACTGGCGCCACCAGGCACCACACTGACCACGCAAGGATGGGTTAGTGGAAATTGCAAGGCAGCGTTTGACAATTTCACTTTGTGTTTGCGGCAGACAGTTTCAATGTGTTTGACGCGGGCCAAAATTTCTTTGGGTGCAGGATCATAATTGAACCAAGCGCCGGGCTTGGCACCCGTTGCCAAAATGCCTGAATTGTATGGCGCACCTAAAACAATGCCCAACCCGCGCTTTTCACACAGCGGCAAAAAGCTGTTCAAGGCTTCCTGTTCCAACAAGGTATAACGCCCAGCCAGCAAGAACAGATCAAAATCTCCCTGTTCAGCCAACATTTGGCAGGCTTGCCATTCATTAACACCCGCGCCAAAGGCTTTGATTACGCCCTGTTCACGCAACTTCACCAAGGCTTTATAGCCGCTGTCCATCAGGGTTTTGATATGATGATCACGCGTGGCAATCGAACCATGGGTGAAAACATCAACATCATGGACAAAAAGAATATCAATAGAGTCCAGTCCCAAACGCTCAAGCGAAAATTCCAGCGAGCGCATTACGCCATCATAGGTATAGTCAAACACCTCCTTGCGCGTGGGTGTTTCAAAAAACTTGCCTTGCCGGGTGCGTTCCGCCGGTTCACACAGTTGCAGAAGGCGGCCCACTTTGGTTGAAATCACAAAGTCTTTTCGTTTTTTGCCGCGCAGAAAATGATTAAGTCTGGTTTCTGCCAGGCCCAAGCCATAGAGTGGTGATGTATCATAATACCGTACACCGGCGGCCCATGCCGCTTCCAGTGTTTTCTGGGCTGCAACTTCAGATACGGCGTGATAAAGGTTGCCTAAGGGTGCTGAACCAAAACCAAGATTGGTGAAACTAATTTCTGCGCCCGATGGCGCTTTGAACAGGCGTTTCTTCATCTTCGATTTCTCCCCATGAGAATTCATGATAACGTTGCCGCAAGAAAATGAAAAGGTATTCCAATGTCTGACTTAAAAATGCCACGCATGGTACGTCTGAACGCGGCTGATAATATTGTCGTTGCGGTTGACATGGTGGCCAAAGGTGCAACCACAGCAGAAGCGGTGGCACTGGATAAAATTATGAAAGGCCACAAAATGGCCACGCAAGCCATTGCGAAGGATGCGCCTATTCGTAAATTTGGTCAGATCATTGGTTTTGCCGCCAAAGACATTGCGGCAGGTGAGTGGGTGCACGAACATAACGTGACGATGCATGAATTTTCGCGCGACTATGCCTTTGCTCAAGACGCGAAACCGGAATCCGTTTTGCCGGTTGAACAGCAGGCCACATTTCAGGGCTATCGCCGCGCCAACGGAAAAGTGGGCACGCGCAATTATATTGGCATTATGACATCGGTGAATTGTTCGGCCACTGTTGTTGGGTTCATTGCTGAAGAGGTGCGCCGTTCTGGCCTATTGAAAGATTATCCCAATGTTGATGGCGTGGTTGCCCTTAAAATGGATAATGGCTGTGTGATTGATTATCGCGGTGCAATTTTTGACATCTTAAAACGCACCGCGTGGGGCTATGCCACCAACCCCAACATGGGTGGCGTTTTGATGGTTGGCCTTGGCTGTGAAGGTTTTCAAATTCCGCGCTTCAAACAGGCCTATGGCGTGACTGAAAGCGACAAATTTCGCAGCATGACCATTCAAGAAACCGGCGGCACACGCAAAACTGTTGAAGCCGGTGTGGCGGCCATTCGAGAAATGTTGCCGCATGTGAACAATGTGAAGCGAGTGGCTTGCCCGGTTTCAGAATTAACGCTGGCTTTGCAATGTGGTGGCTCTGATGGCTATTCCGGCATCACCGCCAATCCGGCCTTAGGATCGGCAGTTGATATGTTGGTGCATCAAGGTGGCACGGCAATTTTATCTGAAACGCCAGAAATTTATGGGGCAGAGCATTTGTTAACGCGCCGCGCCGCTACGCCCGAAGTTGGCGAAAAACTGGTAGGCATTATCAAATGGTGGGAAGATTATGCCAAGCGCAATTTGATGGAAATGAACAACAACCCATCACCCGGCAACAAATTGGGCGGCCTTACCACCATTCTTGAAAAATCATTGGGCGCTGCTGCCAAAGGTGGCTCTACCACACTGCAAGGCGTTTTTGGCTATGCCGAAAAAGTGGACACCAAGGGTTTTGTATTTATGGATACGCCGGGATATGACCCCGTTTCTGCCACGGGCCAAGTTGCTGGTGGCGCTAACTTAATTTGTTTCACCACCGGCCGCGGCTCGGCCTATGGCTGCAAGCCCGTGCCTTCCATCAAGCTTGCCACCAATTCTGACATTTATCACCGCATGATTGATGATATGGATATTAACTGTGGTGATATTCTTGATGGCGTTTCACTGGCCGACAAAGGCAAAGAAATATTTGCAAAAATTTTGGCTGTGGCTTCGGGCGAACAATCGCGTTCAGAAATTCTGGGCTATGGCGATAACGAATATGTGCCTTGGCAAGTGGGCGCGGTGATGTGAGGCATCACTGGCATTCACACCCACTGGCCTAATATTGCAAGGTGTCATCCACATCGGGGCTGTTGATCTTGGACGATGCAATCTGGCGCAGATTGCGAAATTTTTGGTTGCCATAAAGCAACGGCTCAGCCTGTGTGTTGATGCGTGTGGCCACAACTTCGCATATAAAAATTGAATGTGTAAATTGCGCGATATGTTCAACGATGCGGCAATCAAAAACAGCTGTCGCCTCGTTCAAAACCGGGCTTTGGGTTTTCAATGCACTCCAACTTCCCGTTGAGAATTTTTCAAAGTCTTTTCCCATCAAGCCGGCAAAAGCTTTGGCAATGCCATCTTGGCCTTCGGCCACAACGTTGACACACAGCACCCCTGCTTCAATAAGTTTCGCGTGGGTTGTGCCAGAGGTGTTGACACAGACCAAAAGTCTTGGCGGGCTGGCGCAAATTGAATTGACGGCTGTTGCCGTTAGTCCAAATCTCTCGCCCTTCACCATTGTTGTAACGATACATACTGATGAGACATGTTGGCCCATGGCCTGAACAAAATCTTGCGTTGAAACTGTTTCCATTTTTCAAGCTTAGAGGAACAGCGCTGCAATTTCGAGCCCTGACAAGACATTTGGGCATATTTTAGCGCCCAAACGTGCTTGCAAATGGGGCAATTCTTTATTTTGTGAGAATAACCGTAGCGCCAGTGCGAACGCCATCAGGAACCGGAACCGGGGTGCCACCATAGTTGGAATTTAAAACCAAAGTGGGGCCCTGTTCAATCCGCATGCGATTAACGATAATTGCGGTATAGGCAGAAAGATCGGCCACAGACGAATTTGGATCAATCCGCAAATCATCGTTCGGCAAATAGATTGTGCCTGTCATTGTGTGGGCCTGAGACGCTGTAATGACATGGGTGACGCCAGCGGAATTTCGATCCGCAAAAAATAACAGGCCTGGCATATCGCCAGATTCTTCACCGCTAAAATCAATGCTGGCATCATGGGTGAATTTTAAAAATGCGCCTGTGCCTGTAAGATAGAAACCAACGTTCTTTCCTTTGGCTTTGGCCGTGTTGGCAATGGTGAAAGCGCCATCTTTTATGACATAAGTGCCGGGGCTGAATTCGACTGATGCTGTTCCTACAATTTCAAGGCCGCCACAATAAACCCCAGGCATTAAAACAACTGCGCCAGATTTTATCTTATAATTATTTGCCGTGCAGTTGCCATAAGCTGGCGGCGACTGTGACAGCAAGGGATCAGCCACTTTTGGGCAATCGGTTAAAGGTGTTACGTTGGTTTGCGCCTTGCCTGCAACAACGCCCCCGGCGGAACAAATTTGGGTTGCATAAACTGAAGAGCTGTTTTGCAACACCATTCCACGAGCATCAATTGAATTTGAATAGATGCTGCAACCATCTGCTAAAATTTTGGCGCTTTGCATCATTCGAAACGCCTGAGTATCAATTTCATTGAGCGACAAAATGCAAATTTTGCTTTCGCCTTGCAACGATGCCGTTGCGCTTGAAATAACTGGCGTCATGCCCGCTTCAAAAAATTCACCAAAAGTTGGCGTCCAGTTTTCGCTAAGCAATACCTTAACCGAGGCTGCCTTGCGATCAATTGTAATCGTGGGCTTTGTGGATTGGTCGTCGGGCGGCAAGGTTCATGCAAGGTAAGATGTGACAACGCTGTTGATCACGGTATCCGTTGCGTTGGCCAAAGCCAGTTGCTTGGCGCCTGCTGTTGCCGCAGCATCTGCAGCAACTTGCAAGGTGTTTTCTTTCATGTTGAATGTTGCAAAATCAATCGCAAACCCGCCAATGGCAATAACAATCGGCAAGGCACAGGCGAACATCACCGCAACACCACCCCGATTATCAAGGTTTAGCAGTTTGCCTAATACCACTCTCAAGTTGTACCAAAAAGCCAAAATCGACGTCCAATCGCTTAGCGGCCTTTCTGAGGTCAATCCCAATAAGAAACACTTAATTTATGTGGCCAAACATTGGCAATGGTAGCAATTGATTAACGCTTCATCGTAAAAGTATTTCAAATTTTCAATTTCGATCAACCCAGAATTTAATATCTCAGGGGTATAGAATTTTGCATGATCACCCCTTCAATGGCCCCGAAAAGAGAAAAAACAATCGGGCAAAAAATCCGTCGCCTAGTGGCAACGGCAGTCATTTTAGCCATGACGTTGATCTCACTTCTGTTGAGCATTTCCCAGGTAAGAGACGGGGTGCGCGCCCGGCGCACTGAACTTGAATCAACCAGCTATGTTTATGCCTCGGCAGTGGCCGAAGCCACCGCAACCAAAGACCAAGCCACCATCCAGCAGGTTTTTCATTCTGTGCAACATTTGCAAGATGTTTTAGGCATCTATGCCATCGATGACCAAGAAAAGCTCATCACCAGCATGGGCCAGCTTACGCTTTTGCAAAATGATTTGATTAGCAGCGAACCCACAATCATTGACATGCTTCGTAAGGGATCGATGGCCGTGAGCGTTAACGTGGTGCGTGGCGGCGTGCATGTGGGGCGTTTGGTGATGATCGGCGATATTTCCAACATTCGCGCCGGTTTGATGAGAACCTTACTCACAACGTTTCTTGCAGCTTTTGCCGCCGTGGTGGTGACACTGATACTTTTAGCGCGCATGCAAAAGCAGATTACCAATCCAATTGTTTCATTGACAAGGAAAATGAAAAACCTCGACGTTTCGCAGGTTTTTCAACCAACACAAATTCCAAATGCGGAGGCGGAAACCCGCGAATTGGTTGAATCTTTCAACGGCCTGATATCGGAACTGCATCACCGCGATGAATCATTGCAAAAGCTTGCCTATTTCGATCCGCTGACCGGACTGGCCAACCGCGCGAATTTTCAGCGCTTTCTCGATGCAACTTTCAAAAAAGGAAATTCCAGGGAGCCTGTGTGCGGTGCTGTTTGCATTCTCACTATTGATAATTTCAAAACAATTCACGACACGCTGGGCCAAACAATTGGCGAGACACTGTTAGTCAACGTGGCCAAAATTTTAAACACTGTGAACAGGCAGTGTTTTGTGGCGCGCATTGCCGAAGATGAATTTGCACTTTTTTTGCCCAACATTGAAAACACTGAATCTGCGCAGTTGAATTTGGCGCAATTTCTTGCGCCGCTTTATGCACCCATCTCAATTATTGATCATAAAATTCATGTGACATTAAGTGCGGGCGTGGCGTTAGCACCAATTCATGGAGACGATGCAGATACGTCACGACGCAATGCATATTTGGCACTGGCACAGGCCAAAAGCGATGGCGTGGGCAGAATTGTGTTCTTTCAAGAGCGCATGGCAGAAACCAGCAGGGAAGATGCTGAAATTGAAACCGGGCTGCGCCAAGCACTGTCTAAAAACCAACTTGAAGTTCACTATCAACCCATTGTGCGGGCAGATAGCCGGCGCGTTGAAGGCTATGAAGCTTTAATGCGATGGCAGCACCCTGAAAAAGGAAATATTCCACCCGTTAAATTCATTCCCGTCGCCGAAAAATCTGGCATGATCAATGAATTGGGTTTTTGGATTTTGCGAAAAAGTTGCATGCAAGCAAAAGCGTGGATTGATCAAGGCCAGCCTGAAAGATTTGTTTCAGTGAATGTTTCAGCGGGGCAATTGGTTGTTGCTGAATTTGTTGAAACCGTTGATTTGATTTTGCGTGAAACCGGATTGCCCGCACACTTGCTGTGTCTTGAGCTGACTGAAAGCTTATTTGCTGGCCGCTCGATGAAGTTGGTGCAACGCATTCTTCAAGAGTTAAAGATGCGTGGCATTATAACGGCGCTTGATGATTTCGGCACCGGCTATTCAACGCTTTCATATTTAGGGCAGTTGCCATTTGATAAATTGAAAGTTGATCGGTCATTTGTGCACAACAAAAATTTGTCACAAAGTCATGAACCCTTGTTAAGGGGTGTCATCAATTTGGCACATGCGCTGGGCATTGGGGTTGTTGCCGAAGGTGCCGAAACTTTGGCCGAACTTTCGCTTCTGCGGCGGCTGGGTGCTGAATCTGTACAGGGGTTTTATTTTTCAAAACCGTTGCCAGCTTGCGACGTGTTAGAGAAAACTGCACAGATCGAAAGTGCAGGAATAAAATTGGTGGTGGACCCAGTCTGTAGCGAACCCGTCTCAGGTCAAATTCCCTGATCTCACGGGAAAAACTGGGAAAAACTTGAGAAAACCGGACATTCACGATCAAACGACTGTGTTAAGTGCATAAAAACCTGTGATTTATCACGAGAATTCCCTACACAGCAAACAGGGAATATTTTGCGTCTGCAACTCAAATAGAACCTTAAAAAACATGGGTCGATGATCACAACACAAACCGTATTGGTTGGGTGATATCGGAATGACATCGCAATTGCGGCAAGTGCCTGGATGGTGGCCCCGTGGGTCTACGCCCGTTACATCGTCGGTTGGCGGATCAGTCGAACAGCACACGCCAGCTTTGTGTTGGATGCTTTGGAACAGGCCATTCATGACAGGAGACCGATCAGCAAAGGTGGCCACATTCATCACAGTGATCGCGGCAGCCAATACCTATCAATCAAATATACAGAACGCCTCGCAGAAGCCGGAATCGAACCTTCTGTTGGCAGCGTTGGTGACAGCTATGACAACGCACTCGCCGAAACCATCAACGGCCTTTACAAAGCTGAAGTG
>JAYUHQ010000206.1:0-1564 GCA_043766895.1 Aestuariivirga sp. | reverse complement strand
GTGATGTGGTGGCCGCTAGATCAAATCGCTATCGTTATCAAAGAACTGATTGAGCTTCGTAAGCAGCTTATCCAAGACGTATATGAAATCACGGGCCTATCAGACATCATGCGCGGTTCGTCGGTGGCAAGCGAAACACTTGGCGCTCAAAAGCTTAAATCTCAATATGGCTCAGTGCGTATTCGTGACCGTCAAAACGAAATGACACGAGTTGCCCGTGATACAATCCGCATAACTTGTGAAATCATTGCAGAGAACTATACGACCAAACAAGTCAATGAACTTGCACAAATGCAATTGCCGACGGATGCTGACATCAAAGCTAAAATGAAGCCTTTGGAGGATGATCTAAAGCAAATTGCCGCCATGATGCAAAAGGCACAGTCTGACCCTGCTATTCAGGCTAAGGCACAGCAAAACCCACAAGCCGCGCAACAGGCTATTCAGCAAGCGCAACAGCAATCACAAGCCATTCAAAAGCAGCTTCAAGACCTAGCGTCCACCGTCACTATTGACCAAGTGATGAAGTTCCTACGCGATAACCGGATGCGTGGCTTCTCACTCGATATTGAGACAGATAGTACTATCCAGCCCGACGAGGACGCAGCCAAGCAACGTGCAACGGAATACATCACGGCAATGTCGGCGCTATTTCAGCAAGCTATCCCAGCGGTTACGCAAGTGCCTCAAATGGCCCCGATGTTGGCCGAGATTATCAATTTTGCTAATTCTCAATTCCGTGTAGGGCGCACGATGGCTTCGACAGTGGAAGAATTTACTGACCAAATGAAAGAAATGGCTGCACAGCCTAAGCCTGATCCAATGGCTGCTCAAAAGGAAATGGATCAAGCCAAGATGCAACACGACCAGCAATTAGCCCAAACTCAGCAACAGCACAACTTACAAAGCGATGCCCGTAAGCAGCAATATGACCAAGCGGAAAACCAACGTAAGGCGGCATGGGATCAAAAGCAAGCCCAGAACAAGCATGACGAGATCCAGCTTAATACTCAGTTTGAGATGAGGAAACTTGATGTTACGTCACAAGAAAGCCAAGCCAAAATCGATGCTGAATTGAAAAAGGCTGAAATGGCCAATTTAACCGCAATTGAAGTGGCACGGATTAACCATGACAGCGCGCTGGCCAAGCTTGAACTTGAAGCCAAGCTAGAAGCTGATTTAGGCATTCAACAGCACACACAAGCTATGGAGTTGGCAAACACCAATAACCAAGCCTCAATCAATCAAACCAAGATGACAACAGCGGCAAAAGCTACGCCTGAAGGGGTTACGCCGCCGCCTGAATTTGATGCTCAAGGCAATGAATTGCCGCCGCCGCCAAGCCCTGTTGAGCTTATTCAACAGCAAATGGCAGATCATCACGCTCAAAACCTTCAAAGCCACGCGGCTTTAGTGCATGTGGTGAACGGCTTGCATAAGGCTATCGCTGCACCTCAAAAGGTCACAACACCGGACGGGCGCACATTCACAAGCCAAAGGATGATTAACTAATGGCTGATAATACAACTACAAACGCGGGCGCGGGCGGCGATACATTCGCAAC
>JAYUHQ010000205.1:0-1566 GCA_043766895.1 Aestuariivirga sp. | reverse complement strand
ATCATTTGCCCGGTTAAAGCTGGCTGCGATAATATGAATTTTGTCGCCTCGGCGATTTCTGCGGGCGACGTGCCGCGGCCCAACAACGTCAAACTTTCTTGTTTGGCAAATTCGGCATCATCCATCCGCGCCGATGGCAAGGCCGGCCCGGGGCCAATGGCGTTAACACGAATGCGCGGAGCCAAGGCTTGGGCCAAGGTTCGCGTTGCCGTCCACAACCCAGATTTAGACATGGTGTAAGAGAAAAAGCGCGGGTTTAATTTCCACACGCGTTGATCAATAATGTTGATAATGTTGCCATGCGCATTGGCAGGCAATTGCGCGGCAAAGCGTTGTGCCAACATAATGGGCGCGCGCAAGTTTATATCTTGGTGGCGCTGCCAACTTTCCAAAGAAATATTGCCAACCGCATCATCTTCAAAAATTGATGCGTTGTTGATAAGGGCTGAAAGCGGCCCCAAAAGTTTTATCGACTCTGAAATCAACTTTTCGGCAATATCAGCATCAGCCAAGTTGCCTTGTATAATGGCAGCGCGGCGGCCCTTGGCTTTGATCAGGTCTGCAACTTCCTCGGCCTCGCCCTGGGAATTATTGTAGTGAACCGCAATGTCATAACCAGTGCCTGCCAATTCCAAGGCCAAATGGCGGCCAATGCGTTTGGCCGCTCCGGTGATGAGGATGGCACCCTTGCTCATGCGTTCGCTTTCGGCATCAAGATCACGTAATGCTTTTTAACTTTGCGGATGGTTTCCCATGTGCCTTTGAATCCTGCGGGAATGATGAAGGCATCGCCTTTGCTCAATGTCCAGCTTTTGCCATCTTCGCGCGTTAATATCGCTTCGCCTTGGATGAAATGGCAAAACTCCCATTCATCATAATGCACATTCACTTTGCCTTTGGCCGATTCCCAAATGCCACAGTGAAGCCTGTCATCTTCGCCGGTAAAATGGTTCCACGTTTGGGTTACGGCGCTGCCGCTGATTAATTTTTCAGGGGCGGGTTTGGCCACAACCACTTTGGGTGCACCTTCGCCAGAGGTGTTCATCATAATAATATCAACGCTCATGTCATCACACTTTCTAAATAGGCCAACAGGTCTTCACGGCTGGGTTTAAAATCTGCCGCAATCCAAAATTCTTGGGCTTGCTCTAACAGCTTGCCCAAGCAGGGGCCAGCGGCAACACCTTGGGCCAGCAAATCTTTTCCGTTGATCGGCAACACGGGAATGGGCCATTGATCAGCCAAACGAACAAGCGCCAGCCAGCGCGCATCAGACACTGCATTTCGAGATTGGGCATGGGCCAATGCACACGCATCTTGCCAAGTTTGCACACCCATTTTGAAAAGCAGTGCGCGCCGTTCACGCGCAGACAATTTTGGCGAAGGTTTTGGCGCATTGATCAAACCCACAATGCGCGCGGCCTGTTCGTTCGAAAGGCGCAAGCGTTCTTTCAAATCCATCGGGGTTTTTGCAATGGCAAAAACGCGCAACAATGGATCAAGCGGCAAGCGCTTTAACACGCGCCAATTTTCAACAAATGGCAGCAACACTTTCAACACGCCGCA
>JAYUHQ010000204.1:0-4367 GCA_043766895.1 Aestuariivirga sp. | reverse complement strand
CCGCCTTCACCACAGCCTTTGCCGTAATTCCAAACTTTTCATACAACACCTCAGCAGGTGCAGATGCGCCAAAGCTTGTCATGCCGATGAAGTGGCCTTCTGGGCCGATGAATTTTTCCCAGCCGGTTTTTACGCCAGCTTCGATGGCGATGCGGATTTTTTCTGTGCCCATGATGCTGGCTTTATAGGCTTTGCTTTGGCGTTCGAATAATTCCATCGATGGCACTGAAACCACGCGAGCGGGAATACCCTTCTTATCCAGAGTGGTTTTTGCTTCGATGGCAATTTCAACTTCGGAACCTGAAGCAAAGATCACCACTTTGGCTTTTTTGGCTGAAGGTGCGATGTCATAGGCACCTTGGGCACAAAGGTTTTTTGCCGAATAAGTCATCCGGCTGGCCTTGGTTTTCTGGCGGGTAAGAACCAAGATTGATGGTGTCTTTGCAGATTCCAACGCAAGCTGCCAACATTCAGCCGTTTCAACGGCATCACATGGGCGCATGACCAAAAGATTGGGCATAACGCGAAGCGATGCCAAATGTTCAATGGGTTGATGCGTCGGGCCATCTGCACCCAAGCCGATTGAATCATGCGTCATCACAAAGATTGAGCGAATGCCCATAAGGGCTGCCAACCGAATTGAAGGGCGGCAATAATCGGTGAAACAAAAGAACGTGCCGCCATAAGGAATAACGCCGCCATGCAAAGCCATGCCGTTCATGGCGGCGGCCATGCCATGTTCACGGATGCCATAATGGATATAACGCTCACCATAATGGGCGGCGTCAAAAATTTTCATATCTTTGGAATTGGTATTGTTGGAGCCCGTTAAATCAGCCGAACCGCCGAGTGCTTCAACCACCACAGGATTGATGATGTTCAATGCATCTTGCGATGAATTGCGTGTGGCAACTTCTGGCGGTTTGGCAGCCAACACCTTTTTATAAGCCGCAATCGTTGCGTCAAAATTCTTCGGCAAAGCGCCAGACATCACGCGGTTGAACTCAGCCTTCATGGGTGAGGCAGCCAATCGTGCTTCCCACGCTTCGCGTGCTTGTTTGCCTTTGGCGCCCACAGCTTTCCAAGCGGCGGCAATGTCTTTTGGAATGACAAAGGGTGCAGAATCCCAATTCAATGCTTTGCGCGCCACGGCAATTTCATCAGCCCCCAAGGGTGAGCCATGAACCCCCTTGGTGCCCTGCTTGTTGGTGGCGCCAAAACCGATAATGGTGCGGCAAGCAATCATTGAGGGGCGATCTGCATGTTGGGCCGTGTTCAGTGCCTGAAACACTGCGTTCTGGTCCATGCCATCAACGCGCACCACGTTCCAGCCTGAAGCCGCAAAGCGTTGCAGCTGATCAGTTGAATCGGCCAAGCCAACATTGCCATCAATGGTGATGCCGTTATCATCCCACATCACAATAAGGTTTTTCAGGCGCAAATGGGCGGCCAGTGACAAAGCTTCTTGGCTAATGCCTTCCATCAAACAACCATCACCACAAATCACATAGGTTTTGTGGTTGACCAGGTCATCACCAAACCTTGCATTCAAATGGCGCTCAGCAATGGCAAAGCCCACGGCGTTGGCAATGCCTTGGCCCAAAGGCCCGGTTGTGGTTTCAATGCCCGTGGCATGGCCATATTCTGGGTGGCCCGCGGTGATTGAACCCCATTCACGGAAATTCTTGATCTGCTCAATGGTCATATCTTTATAACCCGTCAGATGCAGCAGCGAATAAAGCAGCATAGAGCCGTGGCCCGCTGACAGAATGAACCGATCACGATCTGGCCAATGGGGGGCGGAAGCATCAAACTTCAAAATATCTTTATAAAGTGCGGTTGCAACATCCGCGGTGCCCATTGGCATTCCAGGATGGCCATTGTTGGCCTTTTGCACAGCATCCATGGAAAGCGCGCGGATGGCGTTGGCCATAGAACGGGGAGTAACGGCAGAAAGATCGGACATTCAGAGCCTCTTTTAACTTGTTTAAGCCTCAGTCTTAACAGGGCCAATCGCACTGTCAATCAGGCGCATGAGGGGCGCAATATCAGCGGGTTAATCCTTGTCGGCAAGCCAAAGAATCAGTTATGCGCCGCAAGGACTTGTGCTAAAACGAAAATTCGAAACGGCTGGAGACAGTTGTGAGATGGGGCGATTATGACAGATATTAACAAGCTAGATGCAGCTTTTGCCCGCTTTGAACGCGCTTTAGGGCAGTTTGAAGTGGTAACACGCAGCCATGTTGATGAAACGCGCAAATTGAAGTCTTTGGCGGCAGGTGCCACGTCGGTGCAACGCGATCAACAAAAGTTGAATGAACAACTTGATCAAGTTCGGATCAAGGCCGCTGAGTTGGTTGACACCAGCAAACAAGCCGCCGGCAAAATTGATACCGCCATGGGGCGCATTCGCTCTGTGTTGCATTCAAACAGCGGGGCATAGGCCATGGCCAATGTTGTTGTCACCGTTGCTGATCGGCCCTACACCATGCAATGCCCTGATGGTGAGGAAGCGCATCTGCGTGAACTGGCCCTGCTGCTCGACACCGAAGTGTCGCGCATCAAGCAAAGCGTTGGTTCCATCGGCGATATTCGCTTGTTGGTGATGAGCGGCTTGATGGTGGCTGATCGTTTGAGCGAAGCCATTCAAAAAATTGAAGCGTTGGAAGAACAAGTGCAAGGCTTGCGCGAAAGCCGCAACATTTCCCAAACACAATTAAAAACACTTGAGACAAATTTGACAACGCATCTTGATCGCGCGGCCATCAGGCTTGAAGCCTTGGCCAAATCGATGGAAGAATAGGGTTGCCACCAACCGGCGTTTGATCACCAGGTTGTGAATAGCAGTTGATCTTGAATTTATGCACTCTTCACGGTGAACGATCATGAGAGTCGTTTGCGCAACGAAGAGGAAATTACCATGAAAACTCTAAAAATTATGGCTGCTGTTTTAACATTGGCAATTGGCGCAACCAGCGTGGCGGCTTCCGCTGATGCCGCCATGATGATGCACAAGAAGCACCACATGATGATGATGCATAAGAAACACCACATGATGATGCACAAGAAAAAGCACATGATGCATAAGATGCATAAAATGATGATGAAGAAATAAGTCTCGATTTTAAATCAAGAAGCCCGCGAGTGTTTCACTCGCGGGCTTATTTTATTCAGCACACTTGTGCTGCTGCTGCACCGGCTGGCTTTGCGCCACCTCCGGTTGTCGGGAACGAACAGCCAAGCGTTGTTGTTGGGCCGGGTTTTGCTGTGTGCTTAACCAGCGTATTGTTCACGCCCGCAAAATCCAACATGCGGTTGCGGGGATCGTCTTCACGATGGCGACGGATCAAAGACTTATCCTTGTTGGCGCCGAAGTAGAAGGTAAGGCCGGCATTGACGGCAACATAATTATCATCACCAATTTTGGCGCTTAACTTGGCGCTGAGCGGGCTGGCGATCTGATATTCAATTTCAGCACGGGCAAACTTGGCGCTGCCCACAACGGTTCCGCCCAACGACAAGCGCAAATCATCTGTTGGATAGAAAGCAGCATCAGCCAAGATAAAGCCTTGATTGGTAGCGCCAACGCCATTGACGTTCACATTGGCAAAGCCGCCCCACGCTTCTAAGCTGAAACGACCTGCATAAAGTTCGGCTTCAGGGCCTGCGAGCCAGAGGTTTGAACCATTGTCGGCAAAATAACCGCCGGTAACACCCAGCAAATAGGCATTAGGATCGCGCGTAAAAGCATGAACAACGCCGCCGAATGTTGTGTCGTTCAATTCGTTTTGAAGGCCACCATCAATTTGCAAACCAAAGCTGCAACCAACGGGAAGGCTGACGGAGCCAGTGGCACCGAAGCTTGCGGTTGAACTGACAGTGTTATCCGCAGCAATGCCGCCGTTTACTGATAATTTGCCGTTAGGTGCTGAAACCGCACAAAAATCAGTTTTTCCAACATCAGCAAGATCTGCTGCCTGTGCGGCACCAAAACCAACAAACAACGTGAAGGCAAAAGCCGAACTGGTGTAAAACAAACTTGATTTTAAAGACATAGCCACCCCTTGAAACAGCCCCCCAGCCGTTAAAATTGTCTTAATGCGACCAAAGGGCGAGCGCAAGTGATTCCGCTCAAAATTTAAAATTGTGAGAATTTTATCACTTCACTCAACTAAAGGTAGCGAATTTTCCGGGCGTTGGAGCGCGTTATCGGCCAGTCCAGCCAATTCTTCGCGAACTTCTGCGATAATTTTATCGGCTAATTCTGCCCCGATTAACTCTCGAAAGTGCGTTGCCATGTCTGCTATATCCCAGCCCAGTTCTTCATACCCAATCAAGCCATTGCGCAATCGATCTTCCCATCTGTT
>JAYUHQ010000203.1:0-4396 GCA_043766895.1 Aestuariivirga sp. | reverse complement strand
GTTATGCGAGAGCAAAAATGACTCTCATGATAATGATTTGGCCATGGGTGGAAATATGACTTTAGTTGAAGATCTTTCAAAACGGCGCGGTGGCAGAGAAGCTCGCAAAGCCTTGCGCTCGCGGGTGGTTCCGATGTCTGAGGCGGCGGTGCGGCCGGGAATGACTGGGGGGCAGTATAAGCCTCTGAAAGACGGCGATATGCAGCGCATTCATGAGACGGCTTTGAAGCTGCTCGAGACTGTGGGTTTGGGCACCCCTATTCCATCATGTGTTGAAGTTGTGACGGCACGCGGTGGGTTTATTAATGATCGTGGGCGGCTTTGTATTCCGCGTTCGCTGGTGGAAGATATTTTAGGTTCTTGTGCGCGGAATTTTGTATTGTGTGCGCGTGATCCGCAGCACGACATGGAGCCATCGGGCAATAAGGTCTATTTTGGAACGGCGGGGGCTGCTGTTCATGTGGCCGAGATTGAGACGAATTCTTACCGCGAATCTTATCTGGCTGATCTTTATGATGCGGCACGGATTGTTGATACGTGCGAACATATTCATTTTTTCCAACGCTCTCTCACCGCACGAGACATGTTGAACGGGCATGATCTCGACATCAACACGCTTTATGCTTGTTTGGCTGGCACACAAAAACATGTGGGCACATCGATGGTGGAAGCAGCGCATGTGGACGAGTGTTTGCAGATTTTGCATTATGTGGCAGGCGGTGAAAAAAAGTGGCGTGAACGGCCCTTTGTTTCGCAATCGAATTGCTTTGTTGTGCCACCGTTGAATTTTGCAGAAGATGCTTGCGCTTGTTTGGAATCAGCGGCGCGCGGCGGCATGCCCGTGCTGCTGTTATCCGCCGCACAAGCGGGGGCAACCGCACCTGCGGCACTTGCTGGCACAGTGGTGCAAGCGGTGGCTGAATGTTTGGCGGGCTTGGTTTACATCAATTGCGTGGTGCCGGGTGCTATTGCCATTTGGGGGCCTTGGCCTTTTGTTTCAGATTTGCGCACGGGAGCCATGAGCGGCGGTTCTGGTGAGCAGGCCTTGATCACCTCGGCTTGTGCCCAAATGGGGCATTATTTTGGGCTTACCGTTGGTTCGGCTGCTGGCATGTGTGATGCCAAAATGCCTGATATTCAGGCCGGATATGAAAAGGGTTTAACCGCAGGCATTTCCGCCATGACTGGCATTAACATGATGTATGAGGCCGCTGGCATGCACGCATCGCTTTTGGGGTTCTGTTTGGAAAGCCTGCTGATTGATAATGACATGTTGGGTTCCATCAACCGCAATGTGCGTGGCATTGAAGTGAATGATGATACGCTGTCGCTTGATGTGATCACCGAAACCTGTTTGGAAGGGCCTGGCCATTATTTGGGTTCCAACCAAACGCTCACCATGATGCAAACCGAATATATTTATCCCGCCATGGCCAACCGGATGAGCCCCAAAGAATGGAACGAGGCTGGAAAGCCCGATATTTTGAGCAAAGCCATTGCTCGGAAGAAGGAAATTCTTTCAACCTATTATCCTGAATATATCCCACTTGAGGTTGATGCCATTATTCGCGCCAACCACGATATTAAATTGCCCCGCGAAGTGATGGAGATTGGCGATCCGCGCTGGATGAAGTAAACGGCCACGGATGGAACATCCGATTTTAAACCGCATTCGCCGCGAAACCTTCATGCCGCTTGGATGGTTTTCACCTTCCGACATGGGCGAGGCCAAGCAGGTGATTTTGATTGGCAATGCTGGGCCAGACATGTTTTTGCGGTTTGCACGGTCTGGCGCGCCCACCATGGACGAGTGGACGCGTGTTGTTGTTGATGCATTGGCTGAAGATATTGGTGCTAAAGCCTTGTTTCCATTTGATAAGCCCGCGTTGCCCTTTCTCACTTGGGCACGGCAAGCTGGCGCTGGGCACATATCGCCATTGGGGCTGAACATTCACCCCACTTATGGGCTTTGGCATGCTTATCGCGCCGCACTTTTATTTCCGGTTGAATTTGATTTGCCTCAGGCTTCAGCGGGCGCGCACCCGTGTGAAAGCTGTGAGGGCAAACCCTGCCTTTCGGCTTGCCCTGTGCAGGCGTTTGAAGGGTTCACCTATAATGTTGCCGCTTGCGGCGAACATATTAAGACGGCGGCAGGCGATGATTGTATGACTGGTGGGTGTTTGGCGCGGCGGGCGTGTCCGGTGGGCCAAAGATTTCAATATTCAAAACCACAGACGCAATTTCATATGAGGGCCTTTCGTGAGCTACGATAAAATCAAACAAAAACTAATCGCAGGCCAAAATATTATTTTAGATGGCGGAACAGGCACAGACATTCAACGCCGCGGTGCGCCGATGAGTGGTGATACATGGTGCGCAGAGGTAAATCTTACCCATCCTGAAATTGTTCGTTCAGTGCATGATGATTACATCAAGCGCGGAGCCGATATTATTACCGCCAACACATTTGCCTCAAGCGCTTTGTCATTCAATTTTTATGGCCGCGATGATGATGTGCTGCGCATTGATGCGGCAGCCGTTGGCGTTGCAAAAGCTGCGGCCCAAGGCACTGATGTGTTGGTGGCGGGTTCAGTATCCACAATGCGGCCCGTTGTGGCTGGTTCTGATCGCACCAATAGAGACAAAGAATGGACAGAAGCGGAAGCGCGGCAATTGTTTTTGCGCAAAGTTGAAAATTTAAAATCAGCCGACGTTGACCTGATCATGATGGAGATGATGCGCGATGTGGATTATTCTGTTTGGGCAACCCAAGCAGCATTGGCCACAGGTCTTCCCGTTTGGGTTGGCATTTCGGTTGAAAAGCATGATGGTGTGTTGACTGGCTTTGGCCGTGAAGATCAAAACCTGCACGATATTGCCAAGGCGCTTGCTGCATTAAACCCCGATGTGATGTCGATCATGCACACATCATCGAATGACACCGACGAAGCATTAAAGATCTTGCGCCACTATTGGAAGGGGCCGATTGGCACTTATCCTGAATGTGGATATTATGCAGCACCCGATTGGCAATTTGTAGATGTGATTACACCCACTGATCTTGTGCATAAATCGCATGATTGGAATAAGTTGGGCGCCACCATTTTTGGCGGCTGTTGCGGCATTGGGCCTGACCATATTGAAGCGTTGGCATTGGAGTTCAAACCATGAAAACTGGTTCATGCTTATGCGGTGCTGTGGCGTTTGAAATTCATGGGCCGATGGATGATGTGGTTGCCTGCCACTGTTCGCAATGCCGCAAAATGACGGGGAACTATTGGTCGTCTACTCATGTGGCTGATGCCGATTTGAAATTCACCCGCCAAGAGGGCCTTAAGTGGTATGCTTCGAGTGACGCCGCAAAACGTGGATTTTGTCAAGACTGTGGCTCAAGCCTGTTTTGGAAACAAAATGGCTCAGCCACAACATCTCTTTGCGTGGGCGCAATTGATGGCCGATCTGAACTAAAACTGGGCGGCCATATATTCTGCGATGATGCGGGCGACTATTACGAGATCGTCGGCGGCAATTACAAAAAGGCAAGATTTTAGCAACCTCAAGCAAACACGTGCGGCAATATTTGCCACACAATTGCCATTGGCCTTGAACAGGCTCTCCCTGTAGTATTGCAAAGAATCTGGGAGCATCCAATTTGCGTTTCATACCTTTTGTCGTTTCTGTTGCGCTGTTTGGCGCCACTGTCTTGCCTGCGTCTGCCACAGATGTTTTGAACGTGAACATTGCAACAGCAGGCCAATATGAAATTCATATGTGGGTTCCGTTCGGGTCTTATGTCGATACAGTGCCTGGCATTGCCCATGTGCTTGAGCATTTGAAATTCAAATCGGGCGGCGACAAAGGCATCGGCGCGCTTGATAACATCGTTGGTTCTGCCACCAACGCTTCGACCACATATCGCTATACCCGCTATGATGTGGGCATTTCGGGCAGCCACCTGAAAGAGGCGTTGATCGCATTGGCGGGCGTAACCTCGCCACTTAAAATTCAAGAGATGGATTTAAGCGGCCAAAAGAATGTTGTGAAGCAGGAATTGTATCAACGTTACAATAGTGATCCTGATACGCCGTTTTATTTCAAATTTTCTGCCACGCTTTACGACGGAACGCCGCTTGCCTATTTGCCGGGCGGCACTATCGAGAGTGTCGACAAAGTGCAAATGGATGATGTGTTGAAGTTTGACGCAGCGCATTATCAGAATGCAGATCGATTTTTGTTGATCGCCGGGCCAGAATTGCCCGCTGCCGCCAAAGCAGATATTGAAGCGATTTTCCCCAAGGTGCATTTTGGGCTGATCAAAGTGGATAACAAACGCCATGCCACTTATGATGATCAGGAATTGCGACACTTGCCTGTATTTTTGGCCCAGCCACAGCCC
>JAYUHQ010000202.1:0-28820 GCA_043766895.1 Aestuariivirga sp. | reverse complement strand
AGGATAGGTCATCGCCGATGTGGCCGCCATGAAAATACGGCTGTGGTGTTTTCGATTGCGACACTCTGGTATGACAGACGGACTCATGCTAGTTTTGTACTTGAGCGGGGGCTCATAGTGGGAGTTTCAAATGAAGCTGAACCTTTTCGTTGCTTTGCCAGCCCTGATGTTGTCTGCCAGCTTTGCGCATGCGGTTGAGCAAGACTTTGTAAAACCAAAAGTGGGAATTTTCCGGCTTGATTGGTGCAAGGTTTGGGCCGGGCAATGCGGCCAACCCGCCGCTGACAAATATTGCCAGACAAAAGGGTTCACCCATTCCACCAACTTTGAAGAAGCGGTTGATATTGGCGCTACAACACCTACCGTGGTGATTGACACGGGCCAGCAATGTGGTGCGCCCACATGCGATGGCTTCACCTTCATCACCTGCCAAAAGCCTGATGTTTTGCCTTTGCCACCACCGCCCATGCCCATTCCGTTGCCACCTGGCGGCGGCGGGGGCCCACCAACGGGGTCTGATACCCATCTTTACAAAAAGCCAAAGCTTGGTGGCGCGCGGTTGAACTATTGCGAAACCAAAGGACTTGGGTGTGGCCAAGACGCGGCAGACGCTTATTGCGATGCCAAAGGCTTTGACGATGCGGCAGATTTTGTGCAATCGCCACCAGCGCCTCCCGGCTCGGCCACGCGCTATATTGGCAATGGCAAATTGTGCAAAGGCCCAATCTGTTATGCCTTCACATCAATCTTGTGTGAAAATCAGCCCTGATTTAAGCGCCCGTTTCGGCAATTTCAGTTAGGGTGCAGCCAGCAATTTTCCATGTTCCATCGGGCTCTAATTCCATGGCATACAGCGCTTCATAAGCTTTGCCATCGCCGGTGCGAATTGTCACGTGCTGCACAGGCCTGCCAAATTGGTCAGTTGTGGTTAAACCAAAGCTGAATTTCTCGTTGCGATAGACTGGCGGATAGCCGTGTTGAACCATCGTCATAAAGATTTCAGCGTTGGGAAAAATTTGCGTAACTTTGGGCGCGGCAAAGGAATAGGCCGCGGCACTGTTATCCGCTTTGAATGCATTAAGCTGGGATGTGACAATTGATCTGAAATTTTGCTTATCAGCCTCAGATATGTCGGCGCTGAACGCAGGCAAGGTTAGAGCACAGAAAAGTGTGAATAATACAATCAGCTTTTTCATCATTAACTCCCTCTATTTTAATTTACGAATAAATTTCAATTTCGGATTAGGCCTTGCCAGTTGTCGTTGAGGGTTTGATAATCGCGCCATGATTGATGTTTTGCAAATCACAAACGCGTGGGTGGGCCAAGGCCGCAAAGTGGCTTTGGCCACGGTTGTTGAAACTTGGGGTTCTGCCCCTCAGCCTGTGGGCAGCCAACTGGTGGTGGATGCGGATGGCAACTTTATGGGGGCTGTTTCTGGCGGCTGTGTCGAGGGCGATGTTATTTCCACTGCCATTGATATTATCAACACAGGAATTGCGCGCGTTTTGGAATTTGGTGTGGCCGATGAAACCGCTTGGCGGGTTGGCCTTGCTTGTGGCGGCCGCATTAAAATTTATGTTGAGGCTGTGGCGTGAAGCCTGAAATTTTAGCTGAAATCAATTCTGTACGAAAGCTGCGTCAGCCCGTTGCGCTGATCACAAACGTTCAGACCGGCGCACAGACGATTGTGGGACGCGCTGCTGCGGCGGGCCATGCATTGGCCGACGACTTAGAAAAAGGCTTTGGTTTTGACAAATCTGCCATGGTGGGAGATTGCTTTATCGCGATTTATAATCCACCGCTGCGTTTGGTGATCATTGGTGCAGTTTTAATAGCGCAAAGCGTTATTCCGGTGGCACAGGCGTGTGGCTTTGATGTTTCAGTGATTGATCCACGCGGGGCCTTTGCCACGGGTGCGCGGTTTCCTGATGTTTCACTTTATGTTGAATGGCCGCAAGATGTGTTGCCAAAACTTGGGCTTGATGCGCGCACTGGCTTCATGGCCCTGACACATGACCCCAAAATTGATGACCCTGCCTTAGATTTGGCCTTGCGCGCCAACACTTTCTATATTGGCGCATTAGGATCTAAAAAAACCCAAGCGGCAAGGCGTGAAAGGCTTTTGGCAATGGGGCTCAACGAGGCGACATTGATGCGAATTCGCGGGCCAATTGGGTTGAACATTGGGGCTGTGGGTGCAGCAGAAATTGCCATTTCAATCATGGCTGAAATGATTAAAGCGCTGCGGCTGGGCTTTGAATGAAGTTCGGGCCAGTTGCAGTTGAAGAGAGCCTTGGCGCTATTCTGGCCCATTCAGTTGCAGGAATAAAAAAGGGCCAGCAAATTTCAGCCGCAGATGTTGCCATCTTGCTTCAACACAATATTGCATCGGTTACGGTGGCAAAACTAGAACTTTCAGACGTTGGCGAAAATCATGCAGCGCAGGTTTTATCTGTGGCATTGGCGGGCCAAAATGTCGAAGTGCAAGCCCCATTTACGGGGCGGGCCAATGTGTTTGCACACTGTGCAGGCCTTGTTGTTGTGGATGAAGAGAAGGTTCGCAAACTTAACCGCATTGATGAAAGCATAACCGTTGCCTGTGTGAAAACTTATCAGCGTGTGGAAGCCAAACAGATGTTGGCTACCGTGAAAATTATTCCATTTGCAGCGCCGCGCGATAAACTCAATCAAGCGTTGACCCTGTTGGCAAGCGGCCCATTACTTCGCGTGGCAAAATTTTTGACCCACACTGTTGGATTGATCATCACCAAAACACCCAATACAAAGCCATCACTTATCGCAAAGTCTGAAAAAGCCATTGCTGATCGCGTTGGTTCCATGGGCAGCGCATTGGGCCAAGTGATTGTGTGCAATCATGATGAAGCTGAAATTGCCGCGGCGTTAATAGCGTTGCAAAAGGCTGGGTGTTCTCCCTTGCTGGTGTTTGGCGCAACGGCAATTGTTGATCGGCGCGATGTGGTGCCCACTGCGCTGGTGAATGCAGGTGGCGTCGTTTTGCATTTGGGCATGCCGGTGGATCCGGGCAATATGTTGATGTTGGGCCAGTTGGGGCCAAGCGCTGTGGTGGGTGTTCCAACCTGCGCCCGCTCGCCCAAGCAGAATGGATTTGATTGGGTTTTCAGCCGTTTACTTGCGGGCATTGAAGTTTTGCCTGAAGATCTTATGGATATGGGGGCAGGCGGTTTATTGGCTGAAATTGCGTCTCGGCCACAACCGCGCTTGGAAGAAGTGGCTACACCACATCGCCCGCGCATTGCCGCAGTTGTTTTGGCGGCGGGCCTTTCAAGCAGGATGGGGTCGAACAAGCTGTTGGTTGATCTTAACGGCATGCCTTTGTTGGTGCGCACAATTTTAGAAATTCAAGCGAGCGCAGTTGACCACATTGTAGTGGTTACCGGCCATCAAGAGGCAGCCATCGCAGCGGCGATTTCTGGTTTGAATGTAGATATGGTGCATAATCCGCATTATGCCGATGGCCTTTCAAGCTCGGTTAAAATTGGCATTGCAAGTGTGGGCCAGTTTGACGCTGCCTTCATGTGTTTGGGTGATATGCCTTTGGTGAAAGCGCAAGATTTCAACCGTATGATTGAAGCGTTTGATGTGGAAGAGGGGCGAGATTTGATCGCCCCCGTGCAAGGCCGAAAATTGGGAAACCCGGTTTTATGGGGGCGTGATTATTTTAAGGCCCTGCAAAGTTTAAGTGGAGATCGTGGCGCGCGTGGCCTGCTTGAGGCACAGCGCGACGCCATAACCGAGATTGAAATGGCCCATGATGGAATATTGTTAGACGCCGACACGCCAGAAGCGCTGGAAAAAATTAAATCACTTGCAGGTTTCTAAAACTCACATGGCCTTTTCTGGCAATGATAATGTGATCATGCACCAAGATGCCTAATTTTTCTCCGGCACCAATGATTTTCTTGGTCATATCAATATCAGCATAGGAAGGTGTGGGGTCGCCAGACGGGTGGTTGTGCACCATAATAATGGCTGATGCTGAAAGCTCTAACGCGCGTTTGATCACTTCGCGGGCATAAACCGGGGTGTGATCAACTGTGCCGGTTTGCTGAACTTCATCGGCAATCAATTGGTTTTTCTTATCCACAAACAACAGCCGGAAACTTTCAATATCGTCATAGGCCATGGCAGAACGGCAATAATCGATAATGGCATCCCAAGATGAGAGCAGGGGCCGGTTAATCACAGCGGCGCGCGACAATCTTAGCGCCGCAGCTTGGATCAATTTCAACTCGGTCACAATCGCAGGCCCCACGCCTTTAATCTCTTGCAAGCGCTCTGGCGCGGCGCTGATCACTTCAGCAAAACTGCCAAATCGCGCCAGCAACATTTTGGCAATGGGCTTGGTGTCTCCGCGCTTGATGCAGCGAAACAGAATCATTTCCAATAATTCATAATCGGGCAGGGCTGTGGGGCCACCCACGGTGAAGCGCTCACGCAAACGCTCTCGGTGGCCAACATGCGTAATGGCCGTCGAAAAATCTTCCAAGCCCTTGTCTTCAAGGCCTTTGGCCATATCAGGCCTGAAAAATCGGCCGATCAAGGCCGTTGGGTGAAAGGGTAAACACTTCAACGCCAGTTTCGGTAACACCCACGGTGTGTTCAAACTGGGCTGACAATGATTTGTCGCGGGTCACCGCTGTCCACCCATCGTTCAAAATTTTAACACCGGCTTTGCCCAGATTGATCATGGGTTCGATGGTAAAAAACATGCCGGGTTTGAGCAAAACACCTTCGCCGCGCTTGCCATAATGCAGCACATTGGGATGATCATGAAACACTTGGCCAAGGCCGTGGCCACAAAAATCTCGCACCACGGAACAGCGTTCAGCTTCGGCATAAACTTGAATGGCGTGGCCTACATCGCCCAAATGTGAGCCGGGTTTAACTTCTCTGATGCCGCGCCACATGCTTTCAAACGTAACATCAATCAATCTGGCAGCAGCGCGCGGAATGTTGCCAACAGCATACATGCGGCTAGAGTCGCCGTGCCAGCCATCCACAATCAGTGTCACATCAATGTTGACAATCTCGCCATTGCGCAATGGCTTTTCATTGGGAATGCCATGGCAAACCACATGGTTTATTGATGTGCAACAGGCTTTGCGATAGCCGCGATAATTCAGCGTGGCAGGCAAAGCATGATGACGGGCCGCAAAATCCATAAAAAAATCATCAATTTCTTGGGTGGTTACGCCCTCGCGCACAAGCGGGGTTACTTCATCGAGCGCCAACGCCGTAAGCTGGCCTGCACGGCGCATGGCCGCAAAGGCTTCGGGCCCATGAAGCCTGATTTGTGGGTTGGTTTGGGTGCGTGTCATCACCCTATTGTGTCAGGCAAGACGCGCCTGGTCAATCATACATTCAAATTTATGCGGCGCGTTCTGTTGTCAATGCTTTACGCACCTTTTCCGTAAGATCATTGCGGGTGAAAGGCTTGTTCACCAGCTCGATCGAGTCTGGCAAATCTTGCATTTGGCGCACTGAACCTGGCGCATAGCCCGACATAAACAGAATGCGCAAATCTGGGCGGAACTTGATGGCTTTTTGCGCAAGCTCTGGCCCATTCATGCCGCCTGCCATAATCACGTCAGACAGCACCAAATCAATATCGGGCATGGTTTCAATGGCTTTTAAACCTTCTGGGCCATTGATGGCGGTTATTGCTTCAAAGCCCATTTCTTCAATCATGGCGGCGGCCACTTCACGAACCGAGCTGTTATCTTCAACCACCAACACTTTGAGTTTGCGGGTTGAGCCTGCCAAATGTGCTTCTTCCATCGGTGCATTCAGCTCGCGTGAAAGATGTTGTTGCATATCGGCTGGCTTGTGCAGGGGTGGCCTTGCGTCTTTTGATTTAAGGCGAGGCAAATAAAGTTTTACAGATGTGCCAACGCCCACTTCAGAATAGATTTTAACGTGGCCACCGGATTGTTTCACGAAGCCATAAATCATCGACAAGCCAAGGCCAGATCCTGCTTCGGGGCCTTTGGTGGTGAAAAATGGTTGGAACACTTTTTCGATATTTTCAGGCGCAATGCCTGAACCTGTGTCGGTTACAGCAATTTCAACATAATCGCCGGCCAGAACTTCTTCGTTGTTATCAGCGTAGAGTTGATCCAGCGTGCGGTTTGTTGTTTCAATAATCAAATTGCCGCCCTTGGGCTGCATGGCGTCGCGCGCATTAATGGCCAAGTTCAGAATGGCGGTTTCCAACATGGTTTTATCAGCTTTGATGGCCCATGTGTCGGCACCTGGCAAGAACTTCAAATCAACGGTGGCGGTGATTGCTTGTTTCAGCAAGTCTTGCATGCTGCCCAACAAATCATTGACCGACAGGTCTTTGTTTTGCAGTGTTTGTTGGCGCGAAAATGCTAACATGCGCCGCGTTAAATCAGAACCCTTGTCAGCAGCTTCAATGGCCGCGCGAATTCGTTTCAGGGCGCGTTCATCGCCCAAAACCAATTGCTCAACCAATTGCAAGTTGCCCATCACCACCATAAGCAGGTTGTTGAAATCATGCGCAATGCCACCGGTGAGTTGGCCCACGGCTTCCATTTTTTGGGCTTGGTGAAATTTGTTTTCCAAGGCTTTGCGTTCAGTGACTTGTTGGCAGGCACCGAAAATATTTTCAATTTCGCCAGCCGCATTGCGTTCAGGCTCCATGGTTACGGAGAAATATTCAATATCGCCTTTTTTAGTTTTAACGGCGATTTCAAGATTTTTCACCTGCTTGCCAATTTTGGCCAGTTCCAAGCCTTCGCTGAACTTTTCACGATCACCGGGCTCAATCATTTTAACGAATGTATCAAGGTTCGGGTGGATCATGGCATCGGCCAAGCCAATCAGTGCGGCCAATTCAGCTGTCAACCGCGAAACATTGGTTTCCACGCGCAGTTTGAAGCTGCCGAGATGAGATACAGCTTGCGCGCGCTTTAACATCAATTCCGAATTTTTTAACCGATCAAGCGTTACCATTTCGCTGTCGATGTTGCGGCACAGGCCAACACATTTCTTGTGGCGGCCCGTTGCTGGGTCTCGCACCAAACCGGCCAGACATTCAATCCACGCATATTTGCCACTTTTGGTCATCACGCGATAGCGCGTTTGGAAAATGTCGGTACCAAAAGGCGCATCTTTAATTTTCGCGTCAATGGTTTTGTCGGCATCATCCGGGTGGATCAACGCATTGAAGCTGCGATAATCAATGCTTTTTCCGTTCACCGTCTCGCCAAAAATTTCATACATTTCGGGTGAATTATAAGTTTCGTTGGTTTCATAGTCGTGGTCCCACAAGGCATAACCGCCTGAACGCAACGCTAAATTCAAACGGCGTTCGTTCACCGAGGCTGCTTCGGCCTGTTCGATCGTGCCTTGTTGGCCGATCAGAATAAGTTCGGTAGAGCCTGCTTCTTTCACAACTTGGGTGCGGAAAATGGATTTTACATGGCTGCCCAATGGCGGGGTGTAGTTCACTTCGATGATGCTAAGGTTTGGTTGGCGCGGATCGGGTGGCAAGTGGCGGGCCGATAATGTGGATGTTCCAAACTTCATCAGTGGCTTGCCCACCAGATCAAGTTTTTGGCAATTCCACTTTTTGAGCAGGGCTGTCGACACATCTTTCACGATTGCGTCAGGCATGCTGACAACCATGATATCAATATTTGCCACTTCAAACGCGTTAATCAGTGCTTCAATCATCTCGATCTGCCGTTCCCCAAGATTTGGTATAGTGGCCATCATGCCGTCTAAAGGTGAAGCAAGTGTTGCTCTTTTGATCGCCATTGCTTGTAAAGTGCAAATTGTGCATAGAAATCGGCAAAAGAGGGTAGGTTATGGACGAAAAGTGGCAAAAAAGTTTCCCCGTGTCTTGGGATCAGTTCCACCGCGATGCGCGTGCGCTTGCGTGGAGGTTGAATTCATCAGGTCCGTTTCGAGCAGTGGTTGCGATTACGCGCGGTGGGTTGGTGCCTGCGGCGGTGGTGGCGCGTGAACTTGGCATTCGCGTGATTGAAACGGTGTGTGTGGCCTCATACGACTATGATAAACAGGGCGGCATAGCGGTTTTGAAAAACGTGGCACAAGCCTTGATCGGTGAAGACCAAGGCAGTGGCCTATTGGTGATTGATGATTTGGTTGACACGGGGGCCACGGTTAGAGTTGTGCGCGAAATGATGCCAAAGGCCCATATTGCAACCGTTTATGCCAAGCCACAGGGGCGCCCGCTGGTGGATAGCTTCATTACGGAAGTGAGCCAAGATACGTGGATCTATCTGCCATGGGATATGGGCTTGTCGTTTTCGCCACCGATTTCCAACAAGGCCACCGCTTAAAGTAACTATTGGTAATCGTTGCCGCGCAGTTTTTGGCGTTGATAAAATCTTTGATGCGCGGTTTCCAAGCCGGGCATATCCTTTTGGCGGCCAAAAATGGCATGGGCTTGCAGTTTGGTTGCTTTGCCGCGCAGGCTTAATCGGCCTGCGTCCAAGGTTGCAAGGCTTTGGCTTTTGCCGATCAATTCGCCAACCATTGTAATGTTGCAGTTAATTTCTTTGCAGGCCGCTTCGGCGCGTGCTGCCATGTTTACGGTGGCACCCAAAACGGAATAATCAAATCGCTCGGCTGAACCCATATTGCCAACGGTTGCAGGGCCGCTGGCCAAGCCAATGCGCACACTGATTGGCCACAGGTTTGCCGCCTGCAGCTGTTCAACTGTTGCGGATGCCACGGCCAATGCGTTGATTTGATCTTGAATTTCCAAAGCCGCCAAAGCTGCATGATATTGATGATCGGCAATCGCTACGGGTGCATTCCAAAACGCCATCACCGCATCGCCAATATATTTATCAATTGTTCCTCGCTCGGCCAAAATAGCATTGGTGCAGGTTGTGAGAATTTGGTTGACCAAAGCCACAAGCGATTCAGGGTTTAGGGTTTCGCTCATCCGCGTAAAGTTTTCGATATCCACAAACATCACAGTAATTTCGCGCTGTTCTCCGCCCAATTTCAATGATGATGGATTGTTTTCAATTTCGTTGAGAATTGAAGGCGCAACATAAAGGCTGAAAGCATTGCGAAGGGTTCGCCCCTGTTTGTCTGTTACCAAAAGTTTAAAAGCCAGCGCTGATAAAAATGTTGCGAAAATGGCCAGAAACGGAAACGTGAAATCTAAAAGTAACCCGGCGGATTTGAAGGCAAACACCACGGCGGTGGCCCAGCTCAAAACCACTGCGCCAAAGGTGCAAAGCAAGGGCAGGGGCCGCATAATGTTGGTCAGCCCCGATATCAAAACGCCGGCAAACGCCACAAACCAAAATTCAGCACCCACAGCCCATTCTGGTCGCGACAAAAACTGGCCGGATAATATTTGCTCTAATGCTTGCGCGTGAACTGACACACCGGGGATGGGCTCGCCCAAGCTTGAACTGCGTGTATCGAGAAGACCTGTGGCAGACGTGCCAATCAAAACAATGTTGCCTTCAATTTTTGGGCGCACTGCTGCAAATTCTGAAGGGTTCAACAAATTTGCCGCTGAAACATAAAGCGCCGGGTTGTCGGCATGATAATAGATGGGAAACAGGCCATGTTCAGATGTGGGAATTTCAATATCACCCACGCGAATTGAATTGATAATGTTTGGCGTTTTGTCGGATGAATTCACCACAATGGTGTCTGCCCCTTGGGCCACTCGCAATGTTTCCAACACCAAGCTTGGGTAAAGTTGTTTGCCGTCTGACCACAACATTGGCAATTGCCGCGCAATGCCTTGATCGCTGGCAAGGTCTATGTTGATAATGCCCAAACCTGCGGCTGCGGCATCAAGTTCGGGCAGATTGGTGGTTACAGTTTCGATATGTGGCGGGGCATCAATTGCGCCAAGGCCTGTCACCGCAAAGCCAGCTTTGGGGGCGCTGGCAAGGTGGCCCGTGCCAGAGGCTTCGGCAAAAGCACCCACAACAGGTTTGCCAACCATCATTTGGGCAAGGGCATGATCATAATTCGCAAGTGCGCCCGACGTGCGTAGGCCGGGAAAATTGGCGTTTAAATCGGGGTTGTCAACCAATTGCGATGGCGACAACCGATCAGGTTCAGCAAATATCACATCAAAAACAATAGCGGCAGCGTGTAACGCGTTGAGATTTTCCACCATCTTGGCAAGGCGATCACGTGGCCAAGGCCATTGGCCAAGCTTGGCCAAAGAGGCCTCATCAATGTCGATCACCCGCACTTGCTGTGCCGGTGAAACCCGCGGCCAAAGCCGTTGCAATGTATCAAGGCCCGCGCCACGCAAGGTTGAAAGCACGGTTGGATCATAACTGCGTGTCACAAGGCTCAGCACCAACAATCCAAGCCCCGCCAAAAGGCCGCGCCAGAAAGACGGTTTAAACACTGTAATGAAAGGCTAGTTGCAAGAACATGAAGTTGAACATGATCGGGGCGAGTCTGTGTTGCCCCCGCCGCTGCAGCTGGTTGAACATGATTGGTGGCACGAGCGGGATTCTGGCGCAGTCAAACTCAAAATTCGGGCGCATTGTTCAACTTTCAAACGAAAGCTTGGGCGCAACCAAGATTGATCGAGAATAAAGGGTAAATGGGCGCGCAAGGCCAGCGATTGAGGATTTTGTTTCAAAAGATGTGTATTTTTAGGTTGAGCAACGCCAGCTTGGCAGCCGGAGTTAATATCCACGCAGCTGCCATCGCGGCAAAGTTTCACTTTGCCTTCAAGCACAGCAACGCCGGTTATGTCATTCACCCAGAAGTCAAACCCTGTGCCCCTGATGCCAATCGTCGAATTGGCGGTTTTAATATGATAAGCATCTTTGGCGCTGTTGCCGGTGATAAACCGAAACGTGCCGCGCAAAGCATCAATTGAAACATTGGATGCGATGTTGCCGCCCTTCATCAAATACTTTTCAATCACCAAGGTTGAACCAGAACCCAACACAAGCTTGGTGCCATCGGTAAATAGAATTTGCACATTGCCAGATCCAACTACAATTTTGTCGTGCTCTTGAATGGCACTGCCCACCGTAAGCACATGGCCTGATGCCATGGGCTGGCCATAAAGCCCAACCACCTTGGCAATGGGTTGCGCATTGGCAAACGAAAACAAACTGGTTAGAATCAAAAGTACGATGGACAAAGTTGCGCGCAGCATCGCATTCTTCCTGTTCAAAAAAGAGGTTCCAAGAATTGTTAATCCTTTGTTAATTTTGAAGCAACCCCCGAGTGTCGAAAGCAGCGCTAATGACGTTAACGCCTGAAATTGCCCATCTGTTGTTTTTGCTGGTGCTGCTGCAAATCAAGCATTTCATTTGTGATGGGCCGTTGCAGACCAAAGCCATGGTCGATGCCAAACGCATTTATGGCGCGCAATTGGGGCTAACCCATGCAGGGCTTCATGGCATTGGCACTTTTGCCGTGTTTGTTATTTCAGGTTTTGATGCAAGGCTGGCCGGGGCGCTGGCACTTGCAGATTTTGTTTTGCACTATCATATTGATTTCAGTAAAGAAAACATCGTAAAGTGGCAGGGATGGACATTTAAAGATGGCCCTTTTTGGTGGGCCTTAAGCGCTGATCAAATGCTTCACCACTTAACCTATGTGGCGCTTGCAGCCTTTGCCTTCAGGACTTAAGTTCGCTTTGTTCAAACACTTTTGCACTGTTGGCGCGGCGCATTTTCAATGCTAAATCGCGGCCCAACACTTGATATAAAATGCCGTTGATTTGTTTATCGCCTGCCATAACCTTGGCCATGCGCATGCGTGAGAACACCAACAACCGCGATGGCTCATCAATTGTTACCCGCGCCGTTGCTGGGTTGCCAGTAAGGTAAGCAATTTCGCCAATAAAAGTTCCACTTTCCAAATGCGCAACGGCAATGCCATCAACTGAAACCACCGCGCGGCCCTGACAAATAAAATAAAGCGCGTCTACTGGCGCATCTTGCCTGGTGATAATATCGCCTTGCACATAATTTTTCCAATCGGCCGCGCGCAAAAGTTTGGAAATTTGCACATCGTTCAGGCCTTCAAAAGAACGGCGCAACATGGGCGCATCACCTTCGGGCAATTTGGCAATCCAACGCTCGCGCATTAACAAAGCCAATTCATAAAGATTGATCAGAATGAAAATAGTGTCCCACGGCAGGCTGGTGCGCAATCTGCTGCCGGTAATGGCATAATAAACCAGATTTAAGCCCAAGCCCACGCAAGCGCTTACCCGAAGCCACAGCATGTTCGTCAGAAAATACGAAAATGCAATGATTACATAAGACAGATGCACCAACAGATCGGGGCTGTTCAAAACATTTTCCATTATAGCCTGCTTAACTATTTTGCAGCACCTGATCAAGCAGTTGTCACACGCTTGTCAATTGGCGTTTGCTCGCCTATCAGGGCAACGCAGAATGTGCGGGCGTGGCGTAATGGTAGCCGCAACGGACTTAAAATCCGTTTTTCGCAAGGAAGTGCCGGTTCGAGTCCGGTCGCCCGCACCATCTGTTTTTAGCGTGGCGTCGATTACTTGAGGATCAGCAAAGGTCTTCGTCTATTATTCAAGGCAAGGCAGTTGCCGCTGCTCTCAAACAGGATAGGCGCTGACTTAGGCAAATCCTTATGAATTCTTGAACAACGAGGCGGCTATGCTAAAGGTGTGTTCAGTACTTAACTAGAAAACATGTTCAACTCTTAACCCAAAAGGGAACGAACGACTGTGGCCGACACTTCCATTGCCTTGAATATATTTGAAGGCCGGGCGGGTGATCGCAACGATCGCGCAATGAAGGGCGCAGTCGTTTTGGGCAATGCTCTGGCAGTAATGGCGGGCGTTAAACCAACAAGAATCAGCACACAACAACCCCCGCTTTCTGCCCACTGGGCGATCGAACTTGAAGCCGCAAGACCAGAACTGGCCGAATTACGCGATTTGATCGCGTCGGAACTGAACCAAGGGCTATACCCTGTGACTTGCCTTGGTAGGTGCGCTGCCGGGCTTGGCACTCTACCAGCAGTAGCTCGTGCCTATCCTGAAGCGGCAATTGTTTGGATCGACGCTCACGCCGACACAAATTCACCTGCGCACACCACAACAGATTATCTCGGGGGCATGGTATCGACCGGAGCAGCGGGAATTTGGGAAACAGGGTTGGGTTCTGGTCTCAAGTTGTCAAACGTAATTCTGGTCGGTTGTCGTGACCTTGATCCAAGTGAAAAATCATTGATCGATCAGGGCATCACCAAGTTGTTGCAGTTTGGACAAGATTTTAAGACTGATTTGCGGTCAGCCTTAGCTGGTCGAGATGTTTATGTTCATCTTGATTGTGATGTGTTGAATCCAGGAATCGTGCCGAGTGAATTTCAAGTCCCAAGTGGATTGTCGATACGCGATCTAGCGGCAGTTTGTGGGGCCATCTCTGAACATCATGTTGTGGGCTTGGAAATCTCAGAATTTGAGGCAACGTGGCCCAATGGAACCAGTGGCGATCCCAAGTTGATAATGACGGCAATTGAACCGCTCCTCACCAAGATGAAAAGCCAATAGAGTGTTGCTCGATGAGTGCGCTCATTGTTAACGTTCCAGACTTCCTCAAGCAAAGTAAAAACATTCAGGCATTTCATTCGTAGGGGGTTTTCATGACCGGTGAAACCAATCTGACCGCTCTGCTTGCTTCGATGACACCATGTTTATTGCCGGTTGTTTTCGTATTCTCGACAATGCCTGCGGGGACGGTACTTCCCACTTGGCTCCAGCCTGTCATGATATTTCGTGAGGCGGAAGGCGTAACTTTGATAATTGAAAGATCTGAAGCGATTACCGCGAATTTTCCGCACGTATTTCCATCTCGGATGATTACCTTACAAATTCACTCGTCGCTCGAAGCCGTTGGATTTCTGGCGGCAATAACACCGCGCCTCGCCGCAGCTGGGATGGGGGTAAACCCTGTCTCGGCCTATTTTCATGATCATTTGTTTGTCCCTGAGAACAGAGCTGATGACGCAATAAAGATACTGCAAGAAATTGCAGAAGCAGCGCGCAGGAGTGAATAACTAAGCTGGCCACTAGAACTAAAACGCCTGACCGCATACAAGGTTGCCAGTTGTGTGCAGTTCCAGAGTCAGCTTTGGGTCACGCTGGGAAGATCCGCAAGTAAAAAGCCGCTTCTGCTTTGCAAGAATAGCCGGAAATGAGGCCAAAAGACTGACACATAAGCTTACTCAATTTCGCATTTATTTGTAAACAATATAATTAAATCAAGTATGTAACATTATATGCAACGGACTTAAAATCCGTTTTTCGCAAGGAAGTGCCGGTTCGAGTCCGGTCGCCCGCACTAATTTTGTGTTCGGCGTGCGCCTAACATATGAAGATCAGGTGCGAATGAGATTTGACGTCGGACAATTTGTGATCATTTCACGCGTTCTCAAATGCGCCACAAACCTCCATTTGCACTGATGCCAGACATTATTGAAATACGGTGATGCACTATGATACAATTTCATCATGGCAAAGTTAGTGTTCGAAATGAATGTGTCGTTGGATGGCTATACTGACCACGAGGCCCTTGGCCCACCTGATCCGGTGCTGTTCAAATATTTCATCGCGCTCACCCGCAATACTCGCGGGGCCATCTATGGGCGCGGTCTCTACGAGGTGATGCGGTATTGGGATGGAGACACTTGGGACCAAGGCGATCCTGCGATGGGTGATGATCTGCGCGCATTCGCCAAGGCGTGGCGGGCCATGCCCAAATGGGTGGTGTCTGGTTCGCTAAAGTCAGTCGGGCCGAATGCCACGTTGATCGATGGTGATCTTGAAACAGAGATGCGTAAGCTCAAATTCGATCTTGATGGAGAGATTGATGTCGGCGGACCAAAGCTTGCGGCCAGTCTGACCGCGCTTGGCCTGATTGATGAATATCGGCTGATGCTCCACCCTGTCGTGCTCGGTCGCGGCAGGCCGTTCTTCATTGGTCCAACGCCGCGGCTTCAACTTGCGGCCAGTGATCGCATTGGAGAGCGCGCGATCAGGCTAAAATATATTCCTGCCTAATCCAAAAGCCATCAGTTGAGGAGCTTCAGAATTCTGAAAGCTAAAGCGTTGCCATGATTACGTGGGCCTGAATTTTGGCCACCACCGGGCCATTGCCATGTTTGGCAGCTAGGGCGCGTAATGCAACTTCGGTTGCTGCGTCAAGCGAACCTCTGGCCTCAATTTCTTTGCGAAGCGGCGTGCCTTGGCAATAGGCAACCGCAACAAATTGCGCTGAAGGGGCGTGGCTTTGTTCAGCTCTCGTTTCAATTGTCACGTGCGTGAAGCCTGCTGCTTCTAAATCACGACGGATCAACGCCGTATTATTATAGCCGTGCGGCGTGCGGGCGAGAAAGTTTGGCGGATCGTTGGGAAACATTTGTGGCAAAGCATTCGTTACATCATTAGCACAAATATTTTCCTCAATGCGATCCCACACGTTGAACAAAAAATTTCCGCCGGGCTTTAACACACGCTTGGCTTGGCCATAAGCGCCGATACGATCGGGAAAGAACATCGCGCCAAATTGACAACACACCAAGTCAAAAGTTGCATCGTCGAATGGCAAAGCCTGTGCATCTGCTTGCCGCCAGGTGATGCGATGATCGGGCGCTTGCTGCGATGCGGCATAATCCAGCATGGGTTGATTTAAATCGGTTACAACATAACTGGCGTTGGGGCCCAACTTTGGGGCCAAAACGCGGGTTACAGCGCCAGTGCCCGCGGCAATTTCTAAAACGCTATTTGGCGCCAGCTGTGCGGCACGTTGCACAAGATCGGCGGCATAGGGTGCAAAAATCATCGGCACCATATACCGATCATAATTTTCTGGAATTGAACCTGCGAACACCTTGTCTGTTACCAACATGGCCAAAACATTCCATTGGTTTGATTGATGGGAAGCTTAGCACACATTGTTTCGCCTGAAACAAAATCGTATGGTGCTTGCTGATTTTGGCGCTGGCTTTGGCGCTTTGGTGGAGCATGGTATGGCAACACGGCAAGACACGGTTGATTTTCTTCTTGAACAACTCGCAGCCGTTCGCGGCATTGCGGCGCGCAAAATGTTTGGCGAATATGCGCTTTATGTTGGCCCCAAAGTTGTGGCATTGATTTGCGATGATCAGCTTTTTCTAAAACCCACCAAAGTTGGCAAAATGGTGCTTGGTGAACCCGTTGAAGGTTTTGCTTATCCTGGCGCCAAAGCCTCATTTTTGATCAGCGCAGAGAATTGGGATGACGCCGATTGGTTGTGCGACCTTATTCACAAAACCGAAAGTGAAGTGGCAATGCCAAAGCCGAAAAAACCAAAGCCGAAAAAGCCAAAGGCATAATGAATGCCAATTGCCAATCTTTCGGCAAAATGCAAACTTGGTGAGGACGGGGGCCAACAGGGGAGCGATACCATGACTTTAAAAGTTATAGGCGCTGGGCTTGGCCGCACCGGCACAAATTCACTGAAGGTTGCGCTGAATACGTTGGGGGTGGGGCCGTGCCACCACATGGAAGAAGTGATTATGAACATGCCGGCGCAAGTGCCACTGTGGCAGGCCGCGGTTGATGGCCACCCAGATTGGGCCACAATTTATAAAGGTTATAACAGCGCGGTTGATTGGCCCACAGCGGCTTTTTATAGTGAACTGAGCAAGGCTTATCCGGATGCAAAGTTTATTCTAACGGTGCGCAGCCCTGAAAGTTGGGTGGCAAGTTTTGGCGGAACGATTTACAAACTTTTGGAGGAAAGTGCGGGCGCGCCGCCGCACATGCGGGCTTGGATGGCCATGGGCGATGCTGTGTTGGCAAAATCTGGCGTTGTTGCCGGGCTTGATGAGGCCGGTTTAAAACGGGCATTTATTGCTCATAATGATGCCGTGAAAGCCGCCATCCCTCAGGGGCGCATGCTGGTCTATGAAGCCCAGCAAGGGTGGCAGCCGTTGTGCGAATTTCTTGGTGTGCCAATTCCATCTGAAGCTTATCCTCAGACCAATGGTCGCGATGAGTTTTGGGAAACGATCAAGAAAGGGGCGGCCAAATAACAATTTGAACTATTTTGCAATCATCTGAGTGAAACACATTCCTGAAGCAATGGTGGCTGTGCAGCTGTTGGCCCATGGCGGCACAGAACAGCTGTTTTATAACCAAGCAACGCCCATGCCCAGGTTAGGCGCTGGCGATGTTCTTATTAAAGTGTTGGCGGCGGGCATTAACAACACAGATATTAACACGCGCATCGGCTGGTATGCTTCTGAACTTAAAGCCAGCACTGCTGAAACATTGAACACTGAACTTACAACCCGTGCCGGAGATTGGGCCGGAGCTGGCTTGAAATTTCCGCTTATTCAAGGGGCAGATGTGTGCGGAATTATTGTGGGTGTGGGATCAGAAATTTCGGCCTCCCGCATTGGCCAGCGCGTGATTGTTCAAAGCTGTTTGCGATCATTGCGCTAGGGTGATTTTACGCCGTGGTTGGGCTCGGAACATGATGGCGCATTTGCGCAATTTGTGGCCGCACCTTCGGCTGATACCTATGCGGTGAATTCGACGCTCAGCGATGTGGAGCTTGGCGCCGTGCCTTGTGCCTTTGCCACGGCAGAAAATTTGATCAATCGGGCCGGCGTTCAAAAAGGTGAGCGAGTATTGATCACCGGTGCTTCGGGCAATGTTGGCATTGCGGCAATTCAACTGGCCAAACGGCGCGGGGCTTTTGTATGTGCCATTGCAGCGCCATCAAAATTCGAAGCCTTGCACGCTGTGGGCGCAGATGATTGTTTGGTGCGTGGGCAACCCATCGGGCCTGCACGATTTGATGTGGTGGTTGATGTTGTGGGCGGGCCGCAGTGGGCTGAAACCCTCGATGGCCTTAAGCCGCGCGGGCGCTATGCAGTTTCAGGCGCCATAGCGGGGCCTGTGGTAGAACTTGATCTGCGCAAACTCTATTTAAAAGATTTAACACTTTATGGCTGCACCACCCAAGATGATGAAGTGTTCAAAAATCTGGTAGGGTATCTTGAGCGGGGCGAGATTAAGCCCGTGGTGGCGGCGCAATTTCCCCTATCGCAAATCGTTGAAGCACAAGCAGCATTTTTAGCAAAATCGCATGTGGGCAAAATTGTTCTTATTCCACCGCCGTGATCTAAATTATTGACGATGATAAATATCTGGCAAGATTACATCAGGTGAATGAAAGCGGGGATGGTTTGCCAATGTATCCACAAAGCACTGATAGTCTTTTGGTTTGAAGCCTTCAACTTTGTTATCTTGGCCAATGCCTGATCCTTCTTGGGAATCTTGCTCAAAGCTTTTGAGAATTTCGGGCAACGCATCAGTGGGCAGGCCACAATGTTGCAACAACGCAGTTGTTGATCCAGCTTTGTCTGAAACAAGTTCGTTATAGCGCAGCGCCAGAAATGGCACGCCCGCTTGGAAATGTTTCATATATTCTTCAAGCTGCAAGGCCCAAGCGGCTGCGAACACTTGGGCAGGATAAAATGGTTCCATGGTTTGATTGAAAAAAGTTTCCATATATTGGGGGTCGCTGGCCGCCGAACTTGTCATCCACACAAAATCTTTGTCTGCTGTGTTATAAATTTCCGGCCTGCCATAACTTCTGGCCATTTTATAACGTGAATTTGCCCAGCTTTTGCCATCACGATACAGAAACACATATTTCGCATTTGGAAAATTTGCGTAATATTCGTCGCAGTTAAAAATACATTGGCTGTAAAATTTAAAGGCAACAGTTTCTGGCGTTGGGCCATAAGGCGCGTTGCACAGCAAGCGTGTGCACGAAGCCACGAGCATATTTGTCAGCGCCTCACCATTGGCGGCGCGGTTCATGGTGATATCAAGCTGTGCATTGGGTTCTGACAGGCTTAAAATATTGGGTGCATTGTCCAACATACGGCTAACCAAAGTTGTTCCGCTTCGGCCAATGTTGAAAATTAACACCAAGTTTTTGGGCAAGGCTGTTTCTGATGCTAATGCTTCAAGATCGCCCCAAGGCACCAACAATACCTGGCTTGCACCTTCAAATTGGGCCATGCGCAAAAAAGGTTTGGAAGATAAATCGCAGTGTTGTGGCGTTTGCACAAACACAGCCTGTTTGGTTTCTTGATTGAGGCAATAGAGCGACCAGCCATGCTCGTTGATAACAATTGTTGAAGGAACGTTTGAAGCTTCACCCAGTTCAAAGTTGCTCAATACCGCGCGTTTTGCGGGCATGTCGCGCATGCGGTTGAGAATGGTGTGAAGCGTCGCTGCCATTATGTGTTGAGATATTTGGCAAGGTTGCCTTTGCTGGTAATTTCTAACGAGGCTAGACCAAGCCACGTTGCCATGCGTTGCAATTCGGTTGAAAGTGCCTGTGCTGTTTCGCGGGGGTCTGCCATATCTTCCATATGGCTGGCATTGGCGCGCAGAGTGCCACGCTCACGGTCGGCCTTCAAACACACGCGGCCCGCAAAGCTTTCGCCCAGCAGAAATGGCAGAACATAATAACCAAATTTCCGTTTGGGTTGAGGGGTATAGATCTCAATTCTATAGTGAAAGTTGAACAAGCGTTCAGTGCGATCTCTATCCCAACAAATGGGATCAAAGGGTGTTACCAAGGCTTGGGCATGCACAGCACGTGGAATTTTGGCGGCGCGGTGCATGTAAGCTTGGGGCTTCCAGCCATCAACCGCCACAGGCTGCAAAATGCCGGCTTCCACAGCATCATCCAGCGCTTGCTTGGCATCAGCAATGGGCAGGCGAAAATAATCACGCAAATCAAACGCTGTTGCCACGCCCAAAGCTTGGCCGGAAAGATCCATCAATTTTAACATGGCGTCGCGTTCAGTGGGTGTCGGCAGGGCCAGAACATCGGCAGGAATGACGCGTTCTGGCACATCATAAAAACGTTCAAAGCTTTCGCGTTTGGACGTGGTGAGAAGGCCTTGGGCAAACAATGTTTCAAGCGCCAATTTGCCTTTGCTCCACCCCCACCAACCGCCTTGGCCTTTGGATTTGTCGGGCAGGTCGCTTTGGGCGGTGGGGCCGTGAGAGGCGATGAATTTCAGCAGGTTTTTGAGATAGGCTTTTTCATCGCGGGCAAAATCACGCATCGATTTATAAATGCCATCGCCCTTGTGGGCGCGGTTCATGCGCCAGCGCATCAAGGGGTGAAGCTCCATGCGCACCAAGCTGGCTTCATGGGCCCAACATTCAAATGTGGCGCGGTTGGTGTTGGCCAGCGTGCGCTTATCAAGGGCGGCGCGATCATAATTGCCAAGCCGCGAAAACAGCGGCAAATAATGCGAACGGGTGAGAACATTCACGCTGTCAATTTGTAAAAGGTGCAGGCGCTGCAATTCCTTGGCTTGTGCGGCCCAGCCAGAGGGCAACTGTTTTTTTGCTGCGCCAAAGCCTTGCGCGTGAAGGGCAATTCTTCGGGCTTCAGCCAGTGTTAGACTGGAGTTGTTTCGTGCCATTTAGCTTCTGCGGGAAGCGATGCGCCCGCACCCAAAGTTTTGTTGAAGCGATACAGTGTGGAACAATAGGGGCAAATGGCTTCTTCTGCTTTGCCCATATCAATAAACACATGCGGATGATCAAAGGGCGGCAATGCGCCAATGCACATAAATTCATGGGCGCCAATTTCAATTTTGGCCAAGCCTTTAGAATTTTGAAAATGCGGTGTGGAAGTGGAAGCCATAGAATCCTCTAATGTTTTGCAACTGGTGTGCAAATAGCATAAATCGCCGCCCATGCAAAAATTCAATTCAGCTGGTGTAGAAATCGCTTACGATATTTGGGGGCAGGGGCCACCTGTGCTGTTGATCCACGGGTTTGCGTCAAATGCCTTGGTCAATTGGCGCGATACGGGCTGGGTTAAAACACTGGTCGACGCGGGCCACCAAGTAATTGGCATTGATAATCGCGGCCATGGCGAAAGCGAAAAGCTTTATGATTCTGCTTTATATTCCTCAGCAATCATGGCCGAAGATGCAAAGCGCCTGCTTGACCATTTGAACATCGCCCAAGCTGATGTGATGGGTTATTCGATGGGTGCGCGCATTTCAGCGTTTCTCACCATGGCGCATCCTTCGCGCGTTCGCCGCGCTGTGTTTGCGGGGCTTGCATCGCGCATGATTACAGGCGTTGGCGGCGCTGAAGACATTGCCTTGGCCATGGAAGCGCCCACCCTTGGCGATATTACCAACCGCGATGCGCGCGGCTTTCGCATTTTTGCAGACAGCACCAAAAGTGATCGTGGCGCCCTTGCCGCCTGCATTCGCTCATCACGCGTAAAAATCAAAGCTGAAGCTTTGGCCGCAATCAGCGTTCAAGTGTTGGTGGTGGCTGGCGAAAAAGATGACGTGGCAGGCACTGTGGCCGAACTTGTCAACGTTATCCCCGGCGCAACCGGCCTTGAACTTCCGGGCCGCAACCACATGAATGCGGTGGGCGATTTGGGCTTTAAACATGCGGTGGTTGAGTTTTTGAAATAAAATTAAGCGCCCGTGTACAGAACTCTAATTTATGAAACGGTGAATTGCCGCGTTGGCGTTATCTTGGAATGTTGTATTTTTCAGATCAGTGTAAAAACTGCTCTGGTCAACCACGTCGCCTGATAATTTACCTGCTTTACTGGCATAAAAAACGCCACTTTTAAATCGCCCATCCGAAATGCCATCGACAAAGCGTTTTGCGCCCACTTCCAGCTTGTGCACCATTCCGCCGATCAATGGGAATACAACGGGCATCATCAAATACTTCACCATAAATCTCATTGCTGGGGGCAAACTTTCTGGTGCATTGGTTCCGCCCGTGTTGCCGGGGCTCATGACAACAAATTTAATGGCCGGATATTTTCTTGCCATGGATAAGGTCCACATGGTTTCTGCATATTTGACATATCCGTAGGCTTGCACGGCATCGAACTTATTTCCAAAATATGATCCATTGAGAACAGCTGCAAACTCATCGACAGATGAAGTCTTCATGGCAACCGGTTTCATTCCGAGCATTTTTACGCCCGGAACAGCTTCCGCACTGACCGATAATACTGCCTTTTTTAACAAACCCCGCTTTATGAGTTCTTCCACCAAGATCACATGACCTAAAATATTGGTCGCAGCTAAGTCATTCATGCCCGAAGGCGTAATTTTTGCGGCCGTTTTGCCAACCACTCCACCCGCATTCAAAATCACTGCATCAATCGGTTGTTTTATTTCTTCTACTGCTTTTCTGACAGAATTTGCATCCGTAAGATCCCCAATAATAATTTCAAAAATCTTTTTGCCCGTTTTCTGCTCAAGGTCTGTTTTTGCTGCCTGTGCTTTTGCTTGGTTTCTGCAAAAAAGAATGATCCTTTTTATTTCATCTTTCAATGCCAACTGGCGGGCCGTCTCTTTGCCAAGCCCAATGTTTGCGCCGGTTATCAATATGCTTTCGTTGGCGATTGAATGTTCCATAGGTGTCTCCGCGGTGAAGGTTGAATCATTTGGCCCCGCTATGCCTCGTCCACCTTGCTATTTTTGAACTATTCAGTAATATATTGGCGTGATGGCAAGAGTCAAGGAATTTTGAACGAAATGTTTCAGAATGCTGCAAGGGGGCGTGGACGACCGCGCGGCTTCGACGAGTTGGAGGCTTTGGAAAAGGCTACTCAAGTATTTTGGTCGCAGGGCTATGATGGTGTTACGATCGACGATCTGGTCGCTGGAATGGGCGTCGGAAAGCCCAGCCTTTATGCAATCTTCGGAGATAAGCGAACGCTGTTCTTGCGTGTCCTTCTGGCCTATGCGGAGAGGAAGGGCGCTCTTGCGGAGAAGGCTCTCTTCTCGCTGCACATTCTTCGCGACGCGCTCGCTGCTTTCCTGAGGCATGTTGTCGAAACAGCGACGGAGGAAGGATCAGCCCCTGGGTGTCTTCTGGTGTGCGTTGCACCCCTGGTGAACGACATCGAGGTTCGCCAATTCTTACAGAATGCGGCTGCCAATGGCGCAAGGCTTGTGGAACGACGTTTCCAAGAGGCGATAAGCGTGGGCGAAATCCCGCCCGACTTTCCTGTGGCGATACGCGCAAGCCAGCTTACAGATTTTGCCCGCGGCCTAACCATGCGCGCCCATATTGGCACACCACGTAAGGCGCTTCTGAAGGATTCTGTTGAAGCGGTTGATCTGTTGCTGCTGCCACACCGTGGACATGCGGTAGCATAGTTGGTCAGTTGTCAGAAGTGCAGTGTCACCGTAATTCCCCAACTATTCTATCTTTATTTATTCCTCCGGGCCAACTCAATTGCTGCCCAATCTGGAGCAAGATCAAAGATTAAATAGTCGTCGTCTGCAGCTGGGCCGCAGCTTTCAAACTCTACATTTTGAATTGTCAAACCGCGGCTAAGAGCATCTTCAAATAAGTTTGGAATATTAGCAAAAGCGTGATGTTGGAATTGCGCACCATCAATTCTCTGCGCTAAATATTCGGTTAAGAGACGTGATGAAATTTTTATTGTCAATTCAAATCCTCCCGGGTGATGCAATGCCATGGTCGGTAAATACCATCCTGCAGATTGAGGGTTCAATGCATTAATTCGATGCAGGCTCCTTGCCTGAAACGAATCAAAACGCGGGGGAGGCAACTTTCCAACCATTAAGTTGAGTTTGGCGTATTCACTATTTGAGATGCCTTCACGACGATCAAAAAAAGTCATTTTCCAAATCAGTTTCGAATTTAAGTTAAACCCGAACTCGTTTTCTCGTTGAGCAGATAAAATACAGACTAGATCAATGTTAAATTTTTGCAGTGCGCGTCTGATGATAGATTTGCCACTTACTTCATGACCATATTGATTTGAGCGTATTGTTCTTAGCAGGTAGCTACCCACGTCAACCAAAATTAAACAGCTCACGTGGCTGGCAGGTATTTTTCGCAGTTGCGTCTTTGCCTTCTTCCCGATCGCTTTAAAAACTGGATTGTCTTCGATGTCATATGCAACAGTCGGCATTGAACAGCTCACGCGCCTAGCGCCAGTCACCGAATTGGAGTTGTAGGCAATCTCAATGTCTGTTTTACCTTGGATTACCCTCAGTGGCTGCAGACTTGGCCAAGTTGAACTCTTAAGCCAATTCGTCAAAAGAGCCTTGGAGCTTTCTGTGAGTTCAAAACTTGCATCGATTGAGCGTGTGCGAACGAATTTTTGGTTCCATCCACTTGTTTCATTGAATCTGAATGATAAATGCTTTCCAACGTCGGCACGAATTTGATTTGCAAAATTTGAAACAATATTTGCGGTTCGGAGCATTACGTCCTCTCCCGAAAAACTATCGTCAGATAGGGCTGTAATTTCAATTGCCGCCGGGCCTGATTGAAGTAGATCGGCGCTTAGAAGGTCAACTCTCGCCATTGTTCCTTCAAACTCAGGTTCAATCTCAGCATTCGCGACATTTGCAACAGCCCATATTGAAAGTAATTCTGCTTCTGCAGCAAGTGCGGTTTGGGTGTTTTTGTGTTCAAGGCTGCCAATCAACGCATTGTATTTTTTAGTGCTGTATTTGGCAGACAGATCGTTCAACATCATGTTTAATGAACGTCTAGAAACAATGGCCATCTATGCAATTCCCCATTGGATTACGGCAGCATTTTAGAATCGAACTTTAATGCGCCGCAGCTGTCACCACACCTGCTTCACCCCGATTTTCGCGCAGTGTGTAAACCATCAAACCTGCAAACACGGCTGTGCCGAAGGTGATCCACCACAGCTCGGTGTATCTGGCGAACAGGTCGAATAAATAGCCGCCGAAGAATGCGCCCACAGCGCCGCCCAGCGCGTGGCCGCCAGAGATTAACCCCATGGCCAGCCCCATGATTTTGAGGCCCAGGTGCGATGCAGCAAGGCTGGCCGTTGGGGGAATGGTTGAATAATCAAAGATTCCATAAATCACCGCAAACAAGAACATCATTTCATAACTGGTGCCCACATTCATCAACACGATGAATGAGATGGAGCGCATGATATAAATGCTGCCCAACAACAGGGGGCGGCTTATCCTGTCTGTCAAATAGCCCGAGGCGAACATGCCGCAAAAATTAAGCGCTGCTGTTAATGCGTAAATTCCAGAGGCAGGCACGGGTGGAAAACCGCAGAACGCGGCATAGGGCAGGAAATGCGTTTCAATGGCGCCTGTTGTGGTTATGCCGCAGATGAAAAAGCTCCAAAATAAAATATGAAATGTTGGGTTCGTCAGCAGAAATTTTAGGCGCGTCCACAAGGGTTCATCAGACAGGGTTTCAGATTTTTCGGCGGCTTCTTCAGCTGTGGGTTTTAACATCCACCAAATCACCGCCGCCATGACAGCGCAGGTGATTGAAACCGCCAACAATGACCAACGCCACGAAAAATATCCCAAGCTGAGTGTTAGCAGAGGCACGGTAACAAACTGCCCAACGGTAGAGCCTGAATTGGCAATGCCATTGGCCAGGCCGCCATTTTCCTTGAACAGTTTTGCCAAGGCAGTTGAAACCAAATGGGCGTTAGCAGTGGCAAAGCCCACGCCGCCCAAGATGCCATAACCCATGATATAAAGACCAGCGATGGGAAATGTGACAAAGGCCAAGAAGCTGGCCGATACAACCAGCAAGCCCGCGGTGAGCATGGCCCTTGCGCCAAAGCGATCAGCCAGATTGCCAGCCACAGGCGAGAAAATTCCCATGGCAATAAACGCCACAGATTGGCCTGAACCGATGAAGGTTTTGGACCAGCCCAATGTGTGAACCCATTCCTCCGTCATAATCGACACAGATTGGCGCGCCGACATCACAATCGACAGTGTTGCAAAGCACAGCCAAACAACAATCCAAGGATTAATACGCGAGGGGGAGGGTGTGTTCATGTTGCCACTTTGTCATGGGATTTTAGTGCTGGCTAGTGCTTTGTGGGTCTCGGCAAAAGTGCGCATTCCCACACCGTCGTCTTCTTGGGCTTGCAAGACTTGTTGTTGGAACTGAACTTTTAACCTGATGGTGGATTGTAGCGAGAACTAACAGATCGAGCGTGCGCTGTCAAGGATTATTTTGCTTTATAGGTTTTTATGTTGCAAGGCTTTGAGATTTAACGGCGTTTGGGGCAGGGCGTCGCGTGTTGGTTTCATTTGTGCTATAATCGTTTTAGGAGAAGCCCCATGGCCCGTGAAAATTTAAAAACTGCCCATAAAATTGATCCGGTTTGGGATCGGTTGAAGCGCGAAGCTGATGAAATTGCTCACGCTGAACCCAGCTTGGGCGGCTTTGTTTATTCATCAGTTTTAGCCCATGAGTCATTCGAAAATGCATTGGTGCATCGTTTGGCGCAACGGTTGGGCAACGCAGATTTGGGCGCTGAATCGCTGGTCAATGGGTTTCAAGATGCCATTGCCGCCGAGCCTGAGATTGGCTTTGCAGCGCGGGCCGATATGATTGCCACATTTGATCGTGATCCGGCCTGCCACCGCTATATCGACCCGCTATTATACTTCAAAGGCTATCAAGCTTTGCAAGCCCACCGCATGGCGCATAGGCTTTGGCATTTGGGGCGCAAAGATTTTGCGCTTTATATTCAAAGCCGCGTTTCCATGGTGGCATCGGTTGATATTCATCCTGCCGCCAAAATCGGCAAGGGCATTATGATTGATCATGGACATGATATTGTGATTGGCGAAACCTGTGTGATCGACGACAATGTTTCCATCATGCAGGGTGTTACCCTTGGCGGCACTGGCAAAGAATCGGGCGATAGGCACCCCAAGATTCGCTATGGCGTGTTGATTGGTGCCGGGGCTAAAGTTTTGGGCAATATTGAAATTGGCCATTGCAGCCGCATTGCAGCGTGTTCTGTTGTGCTTCACGATGTGGCACCCAATCTCACGGTTGCGGGTGTTCCGGCCAAGGTTGTGGGCACAGCGGGTTGCACAGAGCCAGCCCGCGCCATGGATCATAATGTTGAACCTGAAGAGGGCTGATGAACAGCGCATGAATTTGCGCTTCAGCTTGGGTTCAATCGCGGCATCATAAGTTTTCTTCATCAAGACCGACATTGTGTTGGCCCAAATTGGAGAAACCAAATGTTCAAGAAGCTTATTATTGCAACAGCGATCACCAGTGGCCTTTTGGTTGCTGCCGCCGCCAGCGCCCAAGCCCAGCCGATTTGCCAGATCAACCCTGGCCTGTGTGCAAAAATGCCTGTGATGCCGCTTAATCCGGTGAAGCCAAAACCATTTCCCGTTATTCCGGTAAAATTTCCACCAGTTAAAGTTTTGCCATTTCCTTTGCCCCCTTCACCACCACCTGCAACACCCAAGGGCCCAGATTTGGGCATTAACATTTCAATCGGCGGCGGATCGCAATACGATGGATTTGTGTCGTGCCACCAAGCCCGCAACATTGTGCGCCACCACGGCTTTCGCCATGTGCACACTGATTCCTGTGGCGATGGCGACTACACATTTATCGGCACAAAACACGGCACCGCCTATTTGGTTGATGTGTCCGACAACGGCCAAATTATTAGCGTCGATGTTGCCGATAACAGCTATTGAAATAATAAAAGACAGGCCCACCGGCCTGTCTTTTCATGTGTTGCTGGCGCAATCGCTTTGGTTTAAGGACAAGCCCATCCAAGAGGAGATGGCCTTTGAAACCCGATGAACTAGCCAAGCTGACCAAATTTTTTCGCGAGAAATTTAACAACCCAGGTTTGGTTGCCAAAGCTCGCCCAAAGCAAAATGACTCGGCTGAGATTTATATTGGCGATGAATTTTTGGGTGTGATTTTTCGCGATGTGGAAGATGGCGATTTGAGCTATAATTTCTCGATGGCCATTCTTGATATTGATCTGGAATAATCGGCCCCACATTTGCAAACCCTAAACACGTGTGAACAGCGCGTGCCATTGTGGCACAGGCTGTCGCTTGAGGTTGGGTTTGGATTATCATCAGGTTGCATATCTGTTTGCGATTGCGGCAGGGATCGTATCTTCGGGTGCGATTGGCAGCTTGTGGGCCACGGCCACCGATGAAGCACCCCATTTTGGCATGTTGGAAGAGAGTGACCTGTGGACACCCGTTCGGGTTTTGGTTGTTATCTTATCAGCACCCACAACGTTGATCGTGAATGCGTGCTGGTGGATGATTGAAAGACCCTCAGTTGGCGTGTTGATGATTCTTACAGGATTGGGCTGGAGCTTTATTCAGGGTGTGGTTATTCTCACCCAAATATTCGGCGCAACCTAAGGCATTCACATTCATGGCGATTTATTCACTCGACGGAATTTTACCTGAAATTCACGCTGAAAGTTGGGTGGCACCATCGGCTGATCTGATTGGCAAAGTGAGAATTGCCCAAAATTCCAGTGTGTGGTTTGGTGCAATTTTGCGCGGCGATAATGAGTGGATCGACATCGGCGAAGGTTCAAACGTTCAAGATGGGTGTGTGCTTCACACCGATATGGGCGCGCCCTTAAATGTTGGCGCCAATTGCACCGTTGGCCACAAAGCAATTTTGCACGGGTGCAAAATTGGCGCACAAAGTTTGATCGGCATGGGTGCGGTTATTCTAAACCACGCTCAAATAGGTTCATGTTGTTTGATTGGTGCTCATGCGCTGGTGCCCGAAGGCAAAATTATTCCAGATGGATCGCTGGTGATTGGTGCACCGGGCAAAGTGGCGCGGATATTATCGCCCGAAGAACAAGCCCAATTGCTGAAATCTGCCCAAGGCTATCAACGCAATTGGAAG
>JAYUHQ010000201.1:0-1589 GCA_043766895.1 Aestuariivirga sp. | reverse complement strand
GCTCTACCAACCTTTGAAGTATCTCGAGCATCCACTTGATATATTTAAGGTTTGGGATGGTGGAATGTCTTTCCACGGTGGCTTTTTGGGCGTGGTTGCGGCGTGTTATTTTTATGGCCGCAGCATTGGCAAATCATTAGACCGGATGTTGGATTTGGGCGCTTCGTCAGTTCCACCCGCTTTGGGTTTTGTGCGCATTGCCAATTTTATCAATGCCGAACTTTATGGCCGCGCCAGCGATATGCCTTGGGCCGTAATTTTTCCGGGCGAGAGTTTTGGCCGCCACCCCAGCCAGCTTTATGAGGCTTTGCTGGAAGGCTTGGTGCTGTTCTTGGTGGTGCGTGTGGCCACGCATCGCTTTCAAGCTTTGGCGCATCCGGGCAGGGCCTCTGGGTTGTTCGCTTTGATTTATGGATGTTCACGCATCTTTGTTGAGTTCTTCCGTGTACCCGATTCATTCATCGGCTATTATGCGGGCTTTATTACGCAGGGCATGATTTTGTCTTTGCCGCTTGTAGCTGTTGGAATTTGGTTGTTGTGGCGGGCAAGGCGAACATGAAAAAATTGATTGCAGACATGATCAGGGCATCAGGGCCGATGCCGATTGATCGCTATATGGCGCTGTGTTTGGGCCACCCCACCCTTGGCTATTATATGAACCGCGACCCTTTAGGTGTTGCGGGAGATTTTACGACGGCACCCGAAATTAGCCAGATTTTTGGTGAGCTGATTGGCATTTGGTGTGTGGCGGCGTGGCAGGCGGTGGGTTCGCCTGCGCCATTTTTGCTGGTGGAATTGGGGCCGGGCCGGGGCACGCTGATGGCGGATATTTTACGCGCCACCGCAAAGATTAAAGATTTTGCCGAGGCAGCCCAAGTGCATTTGGTTGAAACCAGCCCGGTTTTGCGCCAAGCCCAACGCGATAAGCTTGAGGCGCAAGTGACTTGGCATGACAGCGTTGAAACCCTGCCGCATGAGCCCCTTATTTTCTTGGCCAATGAGTTTTTTGATGCTTTGCCTGCCCAACAATTGATCAGCCACAATGGCCAAACCTATGAGCGTTGTGTTGATTTAGAGGGCGATGATTTGGTTTTGGCCATTCGCGCCATTGCCCATGTTTCAGGGCTGCGCGATGGGCTGAACGAGATTTCCATGGCTTCTTCTGCGATTGCAGAAAGTTTGGGCAGCCGTGTAAGCGCTTTGGGTGGCGCTGGGCTGGTGATTGATTATGGCCATTTGCAAACCTCGGCTGGTGAAACACTGCAAGCCTTAAAAGCGCATAAGTCAGTTGGTGTGGTGGACCACCCCGGTGCCAGCGATTTAACCGTGCATGTAGATTTTGAAGCCTTGGGCAAGGCTTTTGCCGCAGGTGGGGCAGAGGTGCTTGATGCCACAACGCAGGGCGCATTTCTCAACGCAATGGGGCTGGAGGCGCGGGCGGCAAAATTGGCAGCACAGCTTGATGGGTTGGCGCGGAAAGAGTTTTTGATGGGTGCCGCTCGCCTTGTTGATGACAAAGAAATGGGCCAATTGTTTAAGGTGATGGCTGTGGCGCAAAGCCTGCGCCAGCCCATCTATCCATTTGAGGC
>JAYUHQ010000200.1:0-11717 GCA_043766895.1 Aestuariivirga sp. | reverse complement strand
TCATTCCGCTGGATGTTACGCACCAAGCCCTTTCCACCCGCGCGCGCATTGATAAGTTTCGGGTGATGAAAAACAAAACAGGCCCAGCAACGGCCCTTATGCTGGATTTTTATGAACGCTTCGACATTGACAAATATGGCACAGATGGTGGCCCGCTGCATGACCCGTGTGTGATTGCATGGCTTTTGCGCCCCGAATTATTCACGGGCAAAGACGTGAATGTTGCGGTTGAATGTGAAAGCGAATTGACCATGGGCATGACGGTTGTGGATTGGTGGAAAGTAACGGCACGCAAACCCAACGCCCATGTGGTGCGCGGCATTGACCATGACGGATTTTTTAAGCTTTTGACAGAACGGCTGGAAACCTTGGCTTAACCCGCCAAAACAGCAACGGGTGCCAATATTGCCAGCCCAATGGTGAGGGCCAAAAACATAAACAATTTGCGACAGCGGATGCGTTCAATGTTGCTCATGGAGCGTGTTGTGGCCCGATTCTGTGGGTTAGAAAATGATTCTTTTCAAAGGCTTGCACGGACTCTTCACGGTTGATAAGCGGTTAATTTCAACTGGCCGCCTGTTCGTCAATTGATAGCAAACTTGCGTTGCCGCCAGATGCTGTAGTGTCCACCGAGCAGACCCGTTCCACGGCAAATCGATTAAGATAATTTGGGCCGCCAGCTTTTGGGCCGGTGCCTGAAAGCCCCTCACCACCGAACGGCTGTGCGCCCACAACGGCCCCAATTTGATTGCGATTAACATAAATGTTGCCAACATTGGCGCAGGCCCGCACATCACGAACCACCGATTCAATGCGTGTGTGCAGGCCAAGGGTTAAGCCAAACTGGGTGGTGTTGATGGCATTGCACACTTGGTCAAGCTTGCCCGCGTTAAACCTAACCACATGCAAAACCGGGCCAAAAACTTCTCGGGTTAGCGCGTCTAGTGAAGGCAACTCATAGGCAGCGGGGCCAACAAATGTTCCTGGCCGCGTGGAAGCTGGCAACGCTGTGTCAAAAATAGTTTTGCCCACAATCGCCATATTCTGTTTGTGCTTGTCGAGCTTGTTTTTAGCCTCAGCATCAATCACCGGCCCCACATCGGTGCGATAATCCAATGGATCACCCAACACCAAATCTTCCATCGCGCCGCGCAACATGTCGATCATTTTATCAGCAATATCAGCCTGCACGAAAAGAATGCGCGCGGCTGAACATCGTTGGCCCGCACTATCAAAAGCCGAAGCAACAACATCGCGCACGGCCTGTTCGGGCAAGGCCGAAGAATCCACAATCATGGCGTTCATGCCGCCAGTTTCGGCTATCAATGTTACAATTGCGCCGCTGCGAGACGCCAAGCTGCGATTGATGAGTGTTGCAGTTTCGTTTGATCCGGTAAACACCACACCTGCCAAGTGTGGGTGTTGCAATAAAGTTTTGCCAATGCGCGCGCCATCGCCGGGCAAAAAGTGCAACACATCCACAGGCACGCCCGCTTGATGCAAAAGCGTGATGGCTTTAAATGCCACAAGCGGCGTTTGTTCGGCAGGCTTGGCCACAACCGCATTGCCCGCAGCCAACGCAGCAGCAACTTGGCCAGTGAAAATGGCCAGTGGGAAATTCCAAGGCGAAATGCAAGCAAACACGCCGCGCCCATGCAGCGTTAATTCATTGCGTTCACCCGTTGGCCCCGGCATTGTTATTGACGATGAAAAATCCTGCCGCACTTGGGCCGCATAATAGCGCAGAAAATCCACTGCCTCGCGCAAATCGCCCAGCGCATTGTCTAGCGTTTTGCCCGCTTCTGCCACCAACAGCGCCATCAACATTATGCGATTTTCTTCAAAAAGATCAGCCGCCTTTTCGAGAATAGCGGCCCGCATCGTGCCGCCCCCTGTATCCCAAGCCTTTTGGGCTTTGCCAGCATAATCCATCGCTGAAACCACATCTTGGTCGGCTGTTTCAATAATTTCGCCCACCACGTTTGTGGTGTTCTGGGGGGAATATATTTCCCGCTTTGGCCCTTCGCCGCCAGGTTTTCCGTTGATCAATGAGGTTGCAAAGAAAGGCTTGGCCAGCGTGGCGTTTATGCCGCTGAGAATGGCATCACGATCACTCTGCCGCCACAACGCCACACCAGTTGAATTGATGCGCGGCGCAAAAAGATCTTTGGGCAATGGAATACGCGGATGTGAAATTTGCGCCAGCGTTTCAACCGCACTGATGGGATCAACAATGATTGCAGAAATTGGGGCTTTATCATCGGCCAAACGATTGACAAAAGATGTGTTGGCGCCGTTTTCCAACAAACGCCTGACCAAATAGGCCAGCAAATCTTTATGGGTGCCAACCGGCGCATAAATCCGGCAAGGCTTGTTCAGCTTATCTGGCCCGACAATTTCATCATAAAGACTTTGGCCCATGCCATGCAGGCGCTGAAATTCGAAATGCCCCTCAACTCCAGCCATCACCAAAATGGACGCCACAGTTTGTGCATTATGCGTGGCAAATTGCGGATAAAAAAGCTGGCGCTGCGCCAGCATAAATCTGGCACATGCCAGATAGCTCACATCGGTTGAAACCTTGCGCGTGAAAACCGGATAGTTGCTTAAACCCATTTCCTGCGCGCGCTTAATTTCGCTATCCCAATAAGCGCCCTTCACCAAGCGCACGGGCAATGTGCGGCCTGTGTTCTGGGCAACCTTTGCCAGCCATTGCAATACAGGCTTTGCCCGCTTGCCATAGGCTTGCACAGCAAGGCCAAGGCCGTTCCAACTGTTCAATGATGGGTCAGACGCCAACCTGCCAAAAAGCTGCAACGAAAGTTCCAGCCTTGCCACTTCTTCGGCGTCAATCGTAAGGCCCACATTCAGGGCTTTGGCCTGTTGGGCCAGTGGCAACATGACCTTGAACAAATCATCCAAACAGGCACTGGCGTTTTTTTCTTCATACCGCGGATGCAACGCCGAAAGTTTAACCGACAGAGACGGGTTTGCAAAAACGTCTGATGATTTGGCATTGGCCCCTAATTTTATCAAAGCTGACTGATAAGACTCAAAATAGCGTGCCGCATCTTGGCGTGTCATCGCAGACTCGCCCAACATGTCATAGGAATAGCGATAGCCCAACGCCTCTTGGGTGCGCGCAGTGTTCAGCGCTTCTTCAATGGTCTGGCCCAAAACAAATTGCCGCCCCATGATGCGCATGGCTTGTTTGATGGCATTGCGCAAAATGGGCTCGCCAGATTTGCGCACAAAGCGTTTGAGAAAACCAAAAGCATCGCCGCTTACATCTTGGCCCAGCGTTACAATTTTTCCTGTCAACATCAGGCCCCAAGCCGAGGCATTCACAAACATCGATTCAGATTGGCCCAAATGTTGCTGCCAATCACGCCCGCCAATTTTATCCGCGATAAGCTTGTCAGCCGTTTCTGCATCAGGAATGCGCAACAAGGCTTCAGCCAAACACATCAACACAACGCCCTCTTCAGACGATAGTGAATATTGCTGCATAAAGGCATCAATTCCGCCTTGGGCCTGCCGGTTTGCGCGCACGGCTTCAACCAACGCTGTTGCTTGCTCAAAAACCCTTTGGGTTTGCGCCGGTGAAAGTTTTGCTTCTGCCGCCAGCGCGTGCACAACCTCTGTTTCATCAGCGAAAAGCGCTACATCAATGCCAGCGCGGCTTGGAAGATTTTGCATCACACATTCCTCATTGTAGAGGCTTAGATTACCATAGCCAGAATAATTTATTCACTTAGATAGAAGTATTTTATAGTGGTAATCACTAATTTACTATATAACATAGTGAAATAATGCTGGAATTTAAGAATATGGAAGAGATTATAGATCGCGTCGATTTGCAACTTTTAGACATTCTGCAAAATGATGCAAGGGTGCCTGTGGTTGAGCTTTCAAAGCGTGTCAATCTTTCGCCCACGCCATGCACCATGCGCATGAAACGGCTTGAACAGAGCGGCGTAATTTTGGGCTATCATGCGCGTGTGGCCCCTGCTGCATTGGGCCAAGCGCTGATGGTGTTTGTGACGGTGAAATTACAATCCACCAGCGAGGCCACGCTGAAGAAATTCAATGCGGCGGTGAAGCCCGTAAAACAGATTCTTGAATGCCACATGGTCGGCGGTGGGTTTGATTATCTGATCAAAATCAGGGTGCGCGACATGACAGAATATCGCGAAATTTTAGGCGGCGTGATTGGCACATTGCCGATGGTTGAAAGCACACATTCTTATTTTGTGATGGAAGACGTGAAAGACACAACACGCCTGCCCATTGAAAAAACGAAGTGGCGGTGAAGCCACTTCGTTTGATTGTGTGAAAGTGTTATTGGCCTGAGCTTAAAAGCGAGGTTATGCGCGCAATTGATACGCGGCGATTTTCAGGCTCTGGATCTGCTGTTGGAATTTTCAAGAACCGTTCGCCCAAGCCCACTGTGCGCAAGTTTTTAGCTGGGATAACATAATAAGTGGTGAGCGCTTTCTTCACTGATTCAGCCCGAAGCTTTGACAACTTCAAATTATAGGCATCCGAACCCACGGCATCAGTGTGGCCTTCAATCAAGAATACTTCTTGCGGATATTTTTTTACAATCTTTTCGATGATCGCAGCAATGGCATCAAGGCTTCCCAGTTGCTCTTCGCGAATAAAACCTTCGTTATAGCCAAAGCGCAACGTGTCAACTTCAATACGCGACACGGAATTGCGAATGGCTTGCTGGTTGGCAATATCTTTAATTTTGTAGCGTTGTTGCTGCCCATTGCCAGCGCTTGATGTTAGCACATCCATCATATCTGCATCATCCACTTCGGCTGCAAACACAGCCCGCGGTGGCCTTGGCGCTGCCTGCCCATAGGGTTGAATTTGAACATCAATTTCGTTTTGGGCGGCAGCCATGGCCAATGCGGCTTCACGGCGATGGCGTTCTTGCTTCATGCGTTGGCGCAACAGTTCGCGATCATAGCCCACCGATTGACGCCAATAATCGCGTTGATCAGCAGCATAATTGTCATCAGCTTGGGCATCTTCATAAACACGAATGCGGCGCTGCAACTCTGTCACCTGCAATTGTTCGGGTGGTCGGCGATCGCTCAACACGATGCGTGCTGGTGTGAGATCTGTAATCAAGTTGATAGAAACATTCACATCCAACCCACTGTTATTTTGTGGGCGCGGTGGCGGTGCCGTTGGAGTGCCCGGTTGTGTCGGCAGTACTGGCCGTGCAATTAAGGGCTTATCGGGTGGCACTGTGGCTTGGTTCAAAGCTTGAGCTTGTTTGGCCGCTTCGGCTTGGGCCAAACGCGTGCGCAACACTTCACGTTCCTGCTTCAACTTGGCACGAACAGCACGTTCAGTTTCTAAAGACAATTCATTGGCCGCAAGCAATTCACGCGCGTTGTCTAGCCGTGTGCGCAATTGTTCATCGCCCAACTTGGAAATATCATCTTTGTTGGCAAGATAGGTTTTTGCTGCTTGTTCGGCCGCAGGGTCACCCACGTTCGCATCAAGCTTCTGCACATTTTCAGGCGTTGGCACTTGCACGGCTGGCGGTGGCGGGGCCACCACGGCAACTGGCTTTTCAATTGGCTTTGCATCCGGCTGCAATGGTTGGACGGGCTTGGCCACTGCAACATTGGGCACAATTTGCCCTGAAGCATCTTTCACGGGCGGGTTTGCGCCAGCTTGGTCTTGTGCGGCTTGCGCGGCCGCAGCTTGTGCGGCGGCTTGATCTGCAGCGGCTTTCTTCTTGGCTGCTAAATCTGCGGCGGCTTGGGCTTTTGCGGCTTGATCAGCAGCGGCCTGATCTTTTGCGGCTTGGCCTGCGGCGGCTTTATCAGCTGCAGCTTTTTTCTTGGCGGCTAAATCTGCGGCGGCCTGCGCCTTTGCGGCCTGGTCAGCTGCGGCTTGGTCAGTTGCTGCTTGATCTTTTGCCGTTTGGGCCTGCATCCGGGTTTGCAGATCAACGGCGGCAGTTTCGTTAATTGCTTTAAGTTGGGCCACAACATCTGGCGGCAAATTAGGATCGCGGGCAAAATGATGCGCAATTTGAATGCGTTTTTTCAACTCTTCGGTTGTCAATTCGGCAGCGGGGCGCTGATCATTCAAAACGGCCAAGACTGCTTGGGGCAATTGCGCTGGTGCTACGGGTTCAGCAGGCTTTGCAGCTGGCGCTGCAGGTGCAACGGCTTGTGGTGCTTCTGCTTGGGCTTGTTGCTTTGGCGCTGGTGGCGGCGCAACAACTGGCGGTGCAACGGCTTGGGCCTGTGGCTTTGGTGCGGCAGGCTGTTGGGCTTGGGCGCGCACTTCAAGTTCAGCGCGGCTGGCATCAGCAAGGGTTTTTAATTCACCGCGCATGTCGGCCGGCAAACTTTCGTCTTTGGCAAATTGCCTTGCTGCTTTGAAACGGGCTTTCAACTCTTCCACTGAAAGTTCGGCGGCAGGGCGCTTGTCAGCCAACAAGGCCAAAACTTCCTGCGGCATTTGCGGTTGGGCAATCACTTGTCCGCTGGCTGATTTCTGATCAGTGCTTTGAGCGGCCAACGGCGTTGCAATCAATGCAAGCCCCAAAAGGCTTGTTGCCAGTTTAATGTGCATGTGTGGAATCCTTTTATGGCCCTGTTTCATCTCTCCCAATTCGCGGACAAGTTTGTCAACAATAAGACCGAAATAGGATTGTTTTACAGGCGTCCTGCCTCAATGATGCGCTTGAGAAAACCACGCGTTCTATCCATTTTGGGCTGGCCGAAAATTTGCTCTGGCGGGCCTTCTTCGTGAACAACGCCTTCATATAGAAAACACACTTTTGAAGCCACTTCCTTGGCAAAGCCCATTTCGTGGGTGGCCAGCAACATTGTCATGCCTTGGCTGGCCAAATCGCGCACAATGTTCAAAACTTCCGACACCAGCTCAGGGTCAAGGGCTGAGGTTATTTCGTCAAGCAAAAGCAGTTTGGGTTCCATCGCCAGTGCTCTGACAATGGCCACGCGCTGTTGCTGGCCGCCTGATAGGCGATCAGGATAAGCGCTGGCTTTGGCCTCAAGGCCAATGCGTTTCAACAAAATCATCGCCTTGGCTTCGGCTTCATCTTTGCGCATGCCCAAAACCATAACCGGGGCCAAAGTAACATTTTGCAACACACTCATATGTGGAAAAAGATTATAGCTTTGAAACACAATGCCAACTTGTTGGCGCAACCGATTAAGGTCAACACCAGGGCCTGAAACGCGGTCGCCCGCCATGCGAATTTCGCCCGCCTGAATGGGTTCAAGCCCATTGATGCAGCGCAACAACGTTGATTTTCCGCAGCCTGATGGGCCAATCAAACACACAACTTGGTGTTCATTCACGTTCAAATTCAATCCGCGAATAACGGGCACAGCGCCAAAGTTTTTTACCACTTCGGTCATTTCTAAAAATGCCATATCAGCCCCCTGCCTTCATACGGGCGCTATCGCGTTCCACAATTTTATCAACAAAGCGCGCTTGTGGAATTGTGAACAGTACGAATAAAACCGCAACCACCGAAACAGCCGACAAATTGAACGCGTTGGCCGCAATAATTTTCGCTTGGCTGAATGAATCGATCACACCCACCACTTGCACAAGTGCTGTATCTTTTTGCAGGCCAATAAAATCATTCAGCAGCGGCGCCATAATGCGGCGGATTGCTTGGGGCACGATCACATGCCGCATGGTTTGCATATAGCTTAGACCCAGCGAGCGCGCCGCCATCATTTGGCTGTGATGAATGCTTTCAATGCCGGAACGATAAACCTCGGCAACATATGCGCCATAGGTGAGGGTGAGAGAAATAATACACCACCACACCACGTCGATGCGTATGGCGGCAGAGCGTTCTTGCGGGCTGAGTTGTGAAAGGTCTTTAAACAACGGCACAATATGGCCCATGATAATATCAGACAGGCCCGAAGTTGGTATGCCAAAGGCAATCAGATACATTGTTACGATGCCCGGCAGGCCACGAAACAAATCGCAATAAAGTGCCGCCAATGCCCGAATGGGTTGGCCCGCTGGGCCCGGCGTTAAGCGGGCCAAAGAGACAATCAGCCCCCAGATCAGAACCAAAATTTCGGCTACAATGCAGATATAAACATTGACGGTAAAAAACTTCCACGCAACCAAGCGCCATTTTGCTTCGATCAATGGCAACAGAAAAAATGTTTTTCCAACAGCCACATCATTCATCAAAACAAAGCAAATAAAACCCAACGAAAAAAGTGCTGCGACACCCCAGCCCACTGTGATCAACGATCTTTCACGCGCTGCTGCTGTATCAATACGCGCCTTTACAATATCGCCCTTTGCCAAAGCTGAAGCGGCGCTGCGTGACAATATAAAACCTTGTATTGCCGGAATGAAAAGGCAAGCAACCAGGGCGATGACCGCCACACCGATGCTTAAGAAAATCGAATTGTTTACGCCCAGCAAATCAAGTGCTGAAGCAACCACGCGCCATGATCCCACGGCCGCAAGCGTGCAGAGAAATGCGAAGACCAATCCGAACACGGCCAACATATCGGCCCGCTGGTGGAGAACTGATGCGCTTTTTGGAAGCGCATCAGCAGATTTGGGAATGTTAGTCACTTATGAATTATGGCTTGAAATAAGGAACTGAAGCTGGATCTTTGCCCCAGGCTGCGGCCAGATATTTGGCGCTGAGTTTAGCAATTGTGCCATCAGCAAGCATCGATGCCATAATCTTATCAATTGTGGCGTTGTTTGGGTTACCCTTTGGATAAATTGCACCATAGGTTTCACCGGTTTGATATTGGCCGGTTACTTTCAACTTGCCTTTGCTTTGCACTTCTTGGGCCAACACGATTGACGTGTCGGTTACCGCCACATCAATTTGGCCTGCTGTCAAAGCGGCAAACATACTGCCTGCATCAGGGAACACTTGTGGGCTTGTAACACCAACTTTGTCAGTCATGAACGCAGCACCAGTTGTGGCTTGTTGAACGCCAACTTTGGCAGTCTTCATGGCTTTTTCGTCAATCGGCGCATCAGCACGGGTCAACACACCAATATCAGAATTGAAATAAGGTGTTGAGAAATCATGCACCTTTTTGCGATCTTCGGTGATTGAAATTTCAGACATGGCCAAATCAAAATCATGGGTTTGACCAGCAATCAGCGCATCCCATTCAACAGGAACAAGAACCACCTTGTCCAGACCAGCGCGCCAAGCAATTTCAGCGGCCATGCAAAATTCCATGCCGTCTTTGATGGATTCAGGTGTATCACCATTATACCAAATTGGTGCAGGCAAGTTGGTTTCCAATGTCAATTGGCCAGCCTTGGCTGGTTTTTCAATTGCCATTGAACCCTTTTTTCCGGTTACTTCGCAGTTACCGATCATATCAGCGGCAAAAACTGTGGCAGATAAAGCCACAAGCGCTGCTGCGGCCAAAACGCCACGTTTCAAAAACTTCATTATTCGTCTCCCTGTTATTTGGAAACCAAATATTGCCACGTCAAAAAATCTAAACAAGTGAATTGTGTGAAAATCTCAAACTGTTTATGAGGCGGAAATGATGAAAAATTACAAAATCGCCGCTTTTTATCAATTTGCCCCCCTAAAGCCGCATGAATTGCAGAGCCCACTTTTAAGCGCGCTAAAATCTGGCGGCATTAAAGGATCCGTTTTGCTGGCTGATGAGGGAATCAACGGCACCATCGCCGGCACGCCCTTGGCCCTTGATCTGGCGCTAACATCCATAACAACGGTGACGGGGTTGAAGGATTTTAATCCAAAATTTTCATTTTCCGATGAGATGCCATTTCGGCGCATGAAGGTGCGCTTGAAAAAAGAAATCGTCACCATTGGTAATGTGAAGGCCAACCCCAATGAAAAAGTGGGAACTTATGTGGCCCCACAAAATTGGAATGCCTTGATCAGCGACCCCGATGTGATTGTTGTGGATACGCGCAATTCTTATGAATTTGGCGTTGGCACTTTTACCGGCGCTATAGACCCAAAAACCGAAAGTTTTGGCGAATTTCCGCAATGGGTGCGCGACCATTTGGGCAATGCCAAGGGCAAAAAAATTGCGATGTTTTGCACAGGCGGCATTCGTTGTGAAAAAGCCTCAAGCTTTTTAATGCACGAAGGTTTTGAACAGGTGTTTCATTTGCAAGGCGGCATTTTAAAATATCTGGAAGACATCAAACCCGAACACAGTCTTTGGAATGGCGGGTGTTTTGTGTTTGATGAACGCGTGGCTGTTGGGCATGGATTAAAAGTACAAGATTTTTCGCTGTGCCATGGCTGCATGAACCCGGTTTCAGCAGAAGATCGGGCCAATCCAAAATATGAACATGGTGTGTGTTGCCCGGGGTGTGCAGATCAATTGACAGATGTGCAAAAAGCTTCAAACCGCGAACGGCAACGCCAAGTACAATTGGCAAAACAGCGCGGTGCCAAGCATTTGGGGCCTGAGGGCAACAAGAAAAATAAGGCATCGCCATGACTGTGTTGCAGGCCGAGTTTAATCGCGTAAAAAGTAAGTTGCCAAATTGGAATATTATGGCAATTCAATAGCGTTATTGATTGTTTCTGATTTGGGGGAAATTATGCGCAAGTCATTTGGTTTGATTTTGCTTTTCATTCTTGTCGTTACCGGGGCTTGGCTTTTTTTTAGACAGTCTATATTTGTCGCCGTTTGATCAAAAGCAGTTTGGCTATTCGTTCACGCAGCTTTCAGGCATTTTGGCCATTTCGTTGATGTGTTTTTCGACACTGCTTTCCATTCGACCCGTTTGGCTTGAACCTTGGTTGGGCGGTCTTGATAAAATGTATCGGCTGCATAAATGGTCAAGCATCATTGCAACGGTTTTTGCTGTTGCACATTGGCTTACAGCCCAAAGCCCCAATGGCCATCACGGGCCACAAGTACCATCGACCACGGCGACAGCTTCAGCAGGGCCATTTGCATCGTTTGAGGGGCCAGCCATCGGAATTGCTCAGCCTGCTTTGTGGATCTTGCTGGTGTTGGTTGCAATCGCGCTGATCAAAAAAATTCCCTATCATATTTTTGCGTTGACCCATCGGTTGGTTCCCGTTGTTTTTCTGGCCCTAATGTTTCATTCAATCGTTTACATGAAGGCTGCCTATTGGCCCCAACCGATTGGTATTATTATGGCCATTCTTTGCGCCATTGGTGTGATTGCGGCATTGGTTGCGTTGTTGCGCATGATTGGCGCAAGGCGTAAAGTTTTTGCCACGGTTACTGATAAATTCTATCTGCCTGATGTCAAATCTTTGCGCGTTGATATGCAAATGGCCAAGGGTTGGCGCGGCCACAAGCCCGGCCAATTTGCCTTTGTCAGCTCACGAACCCGTTGGGGGGCGCATCCTTTCACCATTGCTTCGCATTGGAACCCCGCTGATGAGAAAATTGCATTCATCGTGAAAGAGTTGGGCGACACGACTGGTGGATTGGAAAGTAAATTATCAGTTGGCACCGAACTGGTTGTTGAAGGGCCATATGGACACTTTAATTTTGAAGATAACAAAAAGCGCCAAATTTGGATTTCAGGCGGGATTGGAATTACTCCCTTTGTGGCGCGCATGAAGCAGCTTGCAGAAAATGGCGATGGGCGGGCAATTGATTTGTTTCACTCAGATGCCCAAGAATCTGCCCACGCTCACAAGCTTCTGATCGCTGATGCGAAGGCAGCCA
>JAYUHQ010000199.1:0-29172 GCA_043766895.1 Aestuariivirga sp. | reverse complement strand
TTTCAACCTTGTCGCCCAATTCTGCATCAACTTGTTTTCGGGCTTCGTTGTGTTGGTATGTCCAACCAAAGTCACCGATGGCGCCCAGATAAACAAAGCAGGCTTTATACTTGTCTGCCGCATTGGCCGAGGCTGTGACTGAGCCCAAAGCCAAAGCCACCACGGCTGCGGATAAAAATAATTTTTTCATAAGTCGTTCTCCGTTTGATAGTTCCGTTACACCCATTGTTCTTTTAGTCTTCTTTTTATCGGTCAGGCACGAATGACTGGCCAAGGCAGGTTGGCGTGTTTGCCCGCATAAGCTGCCGATTGCCTGAGATGACCACAAGTGCTGCCACTGTGACAAGATAGGGCAGCGAAGAAAGTAGCTGCGATGGAATGCCCCAGGCAAAGGTTTGGACAATATAAGCCAGAATTGAAATCGTGCCGAATAAATATGCGCCAACGAGCAGGCGGCCCGGCAGCCAAGTTGCAAAAACCACCAAGGCCAGCGCAATCCAGCCCCGGCCCGCCGTCATATTCTCCACCCATTGCGGCGTATAGGCCAGCGACAGATAGCCCCCCGCCAGCCCGGCACAGGCACCGCCGAACACCACACAGGCATAGCGCACCGAGATCACGCCAAAGCCCATGGCATGGGCTGATGCATGATTATCACCCACTGCGCGGATGACCAGCCCCGCGCGTGTGCGAAATAACAAATAACTGACCAGACCCGTTAAAATGAACGAGAAGATGATCAAAATATCAATGCCATGAAAATTGGGCAGCCTTGCAATGGGCTGGCCCACCAAGCTTTCACCAATCAAGGCTGAAAGGCCCAAACCCAAAAGCGTTATGGCCAAGCCCGTTGCCACTTGATTGGCCAGCAGTGTGAGGGTTAAAAAACCAAACAGCAGCGCCATGAAAATGCCACCAGCGATGGACGCTAAAATGCCCAGATAAGGATTGCCCGTGGCATAGGCAGCGCCAAAGCCGCACACAGCACCCATAACCATCATGCCTTCAACGCCCAAATTCAAAACGCCAGAACGTTCCACCACCAATTCGCCCAAGCCCGCAATAAGCAATGGCGTTGAAGCGGTGATGATGGTGATGGCGATGGCTAAAAACTGGTCCATTATTTTTTCGCCTTCAATTTAATGCGATAAAGAATTGCCACATCGCAGGCCAAAACCAAAAACAGCAAAACACCTTGGAAAACTTTGGCAATTTTATCAGGAATGTGCAGCGTGGCTTGGGCGGCCTCGCCACCGATAAAGGTGATGGCCAAAAGCAATCCGGCAATGATGGCGCCCACCGGGTTCAAGCGACCCAGAAACGCCACGATGATGGCAACAAAGCCATAATTAGGCTCGTAAGGCGTTTGCAATTGATGAGAAACGCCCATCACGTCTGATGCCCCCGCCAGCCCTGCAAGTGCACCAGAGACTGCAAAACAGAAATAAACCGCGTTATCGGCTGAAAAACCAGCAAAGCGGCCAGCCCGTGGGGCCGAACCCAAGGTGCGCAATTCAAACCCTTTTAACATGCGATACATCAAAAATGCCAAGCCTATGGCCGCTATCACCGCAAAGAGCGCCCCCAAATGCACATCGCCCCAGCTTGGCAAGCGTTGCCACCCTTCAAAGCGAACAGACTTGGGAAAGTTCAAACCCTTAGGATCACGCATTGCGCCGCGCACCAGCCAATCAAACACCAGCCTTGCCACATAGACCAGCATGAGCGACGTTAAAATTTCATTGGCGTGGAATTTGACTTTAAGAAAAGCTGGAATTGCCGCCCACAGCAGCCCGCCGAGAGAACCTGCGATTAACATCACCACCATAACTTCAGGGCTTTGCCATGTGGGAAACAGCACAGGCACGGCACCCGCCGCCAAGGCCCCCATAACGAATTGCCCTTCCGCACCAATGTTCCAGATATTGGCTTGATAGCTCAATGCCAAGCCTGCCCCCATCAACACTAAGGGTGTTGCCTTAACGATCAACTTTTCGCGCGACCATTCATCTGTCATCGGCTGAATGAAATAAACATAAAGCCCGTGCAGAGGTTCAACACCGCGCAGCCAGAACACAAAAGCACCAAAGAGCAGCGTCAATGCCACCGCAATGAGGGGAGATAACAGCGCCATCAAGGCCGAACGTTCGGCGCGTTTTTCAAGTTCAAGCTGCATCGCCCACCTCATGTGCACCCGCCATCAGAAGGCCGATCTTTTCCAGCGTATAATGTTTTGCAGGCTGGGCCTCTGAAAGCTGGCCGCGCGAAATGACGGCAATGCGATCGGCAATTTCAAAAATTTCATCCAAGTCTTGGCTGATCACCACAACGGCGGCCCCTGATCTTGCCAGATCAATCAACGCTTGCCTGATGGTGGCCGCGGCACCAGCATCAACCCCCCAAGTGGGTTGATTGACCACCAACACGGTGGGTTTTCTCTCAAGCTCTCGGCCCACGGTGAATTTTTGCAAATTGCCACCCGAGAGCGAACGCGCCTCAGGATCAACCTTGCCTTTGCGCACATCAAACGCCTTGACCACTTCACCAGCGATGCGCAGCGCCACGTTTTTGTTGATCACACCATTTTGGGCCAGATCCCCATCTGTGGCATGGCGGGTTAACACTGCATTATGCGAAAGCACAAAGTTTGGCACAGCAGCATGGCCCAACCGTTCTTCAGGCACAAAGGCCGCCCCAACTTTACGCCGCTTGGTAACGCCATCATGGCCCGCAGCCTTGCCATCGATCAACACCGCATGATGATCAACGCTTAAAATTTCACCTGAGATTGCATCAAACAATTCAGATTGGCCATTGCCCGCAACGCCCGCAATGGCCACCACTTCTCCGCCGCGCACATCAAGATTGATGTTTTTCAATTGAACGCTGAAATTATCTTGGGCCGCCGTTGTTAGCCCTTTCAAGGCCAGGCGCACCGGGCCTTGGGCCTTGGTGCTTGTGGCGTGAACTTCAGCCACGTCTGACCCCACCATCATGCGCGCCATGCTGGCTGGCGTTTGTTGACGCGGATCACAGGTAGCCACAACTTTGCCTTGGCGCAAAACAGTGGCACGATCACACAGTTTGCGCACTTCCTCTAAGCGATGAGAAATATATAATATGGCGCAGCCTTCGGACGCCAAACGCCGCAGTGTTATAAAAAGCTGTTCAGCTTCTTGAGGGGTTAACACGCTTGTGGGTTCATCCAAAATTAACAGCTTTGGATTTTGCAACAGACAGCGCACAATTTCGACGCGCTGGCGCTGGCCCACTGATAAATCTGCAATGCTGGCCGATGGATCCAGCGGCAGGCCATAATCTGTCGATAGTTTGGTAACCCGGGATGAAAGCTCATTCACGTCAAATTTGCCAGGCAGGGCGAGTGCAATATTTTCAGCGGCGGTTAAGGCTTCAAACAGCGAGAAATGTTGAAACACCATACCAATGCCCAAGCTTCGCGCTTCGGCAGGGCTGGCGATGATGCGGGGCTTTCCCTGCCATTCAAAATGGCCCGCCGTTGGCTGTAAGGCACCATAAATCATTTTCACAAGGGTGGATTTGCCCGCACCATTTTCGCCCAGCAGGGCATGAATTTCACCGGCATTGATTGAAAGAGAAACATCATCATTGGCGCGCAATGTGCCAAAAATTTTGACGATGTGATCGGCCCGTAAAAGCGGAGATGTATCCAAACTCATGATGTTACCCTAAGGGAAGCCACGGGAATTTCCGATGGCAAAATGTTCGTTTTCAACAGCTGTTGCCATTCCAATAGTTGCACAGCCACTGTGGCAGCGATTACCGCTGGGTGTTTGGACGAGATAGATTTTTGGCCAATGGGGCAGAAAAAGCGCTGGGTGTTCACCTGGGCATCATGCAGGCGTTTTGTAAAACGCGCGCGCTTGGTTTCACTGCCAATCAAGCCCACATGGCTGAAGCTGGGATTGCGCAAGGCATAGTCTACAATTTCAAAATCCAACGCATGAGAATGTGTCATGACCAAAACCAGGCCAGGAGTTTGCATGTCGGCAGGGGAACCAATGCGACAGGTTACATTTTCTGGCACATGGGTTGGAAAGGCATTGTCGCGCACATCCCACCACGTGGTGTGAAACGGCAAAGGCGCCAAAGCCATGATGGTGGCGCGCCCCACATGGCCCGCACCCCACAGGTGAAGCTGGGTTGGTTCCACAACATCTGGCTTGAACACCGGCACATCATCAGCGTTGAAATTTTCAAATTCCAAAGTCACGCGCCCGCCGCAACATTGGCCCAGATCTGGCCCCAAATGTTTTTGAATTTGCTTTTTGGTTTTAGGCTGGCCCAAAAGTTTTTGCGCTTCAGCCATTGCCAACCATTCCAATGTGCCGCCACCAATGGTTCCTTTAAAGCCATCTTGAGTGACCAGCATTGCGGCACCCACATTGCGCGGCGTTGAGCCTTCGGCTTTGATGATGCGAACAACGACGCAATGTGTCATGGCCCATCCTTGAACGCCAAGGCGCGCATAATGGCTTCGGGTGTTGCTGGGGCATCAAGCTTGGGCACTAGGCCCGGCTTCACACTTGCAATCGCATTCAGCACCGCACACCACACTGATACTGCCAACATCAACGGCGGCTCACCCACCGCCTTGCTGCGATAAACGGTGTCGGCCTTGTTGCCCGGGCTTTCATAGAGTGCCACACGAAAATCTTCCGGCACATCAGAAGCGGCTGGAATTTTATAGGTTGATGGCGCATGCGTGCGCAAGCGGCCTTCAGCATCAAACACCAGTTCTTCGGTTGTAAGCCAGCCCATGCCCTGCACAAAGCCACCTTCTATTTGCCCCACATCAATGGCTGTGTTTAAAGAATTTCCGACATCATGCAGAATGTCAACGCGGGTTACTTTCATCTCGCCTGTCAGCGTATCAATCACCACTTCAGAACAGGCGGCACCATTGGCGAAATAGAAAAATGGATGGCCTTTGCCAGTGGCTCTATTCCAATGAATTTTTGGAGTGGCGTAATAGCCCGTTGAAGACAATGAAACCCGCGCTTCTTTGGTGGCTTTGGCCAAGCTGGCAAAGGTTATTGATTTCTTTCCGGCGGTAATTTTGCCATTGCGAAACACCACTGTTGCGGCTTTTACATTCAACATTTTTGCGGCTTGGGCAGCCATGCGCGCCTTGATGGCAAGGGCAGCGTTTTGGGCCGCCATGCCGTTGAGATCAGCGCCTGAAGATGCTGCTGTGGGCGAGGTGTTGGGCACTTTATCCGTGCGCGTTGCGGTGATGGCCACATGGGCCACATCAATGCCAAACACTTCCGCCACCACTTGGGCCACTTTTTGATAAAGGCCTTGGCCCATTTCGGTGCCGCCGTGGTTGAGGTGCACCGAACCATCAGCATAGACATGCACCAATGCGCCAGCTTGGTTCATCATCGTATTGGTGAAGGAAATTCCAAATTTAACCGGCGTTAAGCTCAAGCCCTTTTTGAGAATTGTATTTTGCGCGTTGAAGGCTGTGATGGCCTTGCGGCGCTGTTGATAGTTGGACGACTTTTCAAGCGTGGCAATAATGTCGCTTAAATTGTGTTCAACAATTTTCTGGCCATAGGGTGTTGTGTTCTTGCGTGGCGAATAGATATTTTTCTTGCGCAAATCCAAAGCATCAATCTTGTGTTTGATGGCGAGAGACTCAATCATATTTTCGGCAAAGAGAATGCCTTGAGGGCCGCCAAAGCCCCGAAATGCTGTGTTTGAAACCGTATTGGTTTTTAAGCGCCGGGTGCCAATATGATAGTGTGGAAAATAATAGGCATTTTCAGCATGAAACATGGTGCGATCACAAATCGCGTTCGACAGATCTGCCGAATAGCCACAGCGCGCATAAAAATCGACTGAAACGGCGCTGAGTTTCAAATTCTTGTCGAGGCCTGCTGAATATTCAACTGCAAAATCATGGCGCTTGCCCGTCATGATCATATCATCATCACGATCGAGGCGGCATTTGACTGGGCAATTCAACTTATGTGCAGCCAAGCTGGCCAATGCTGCCCATTGTGCGGCTTGGCTTTCTTTGCCACCAAAGCCACCACCCATGCGACGGCATTCACATGTAACCTTTGCATCATCAAGGCCCAACATGGCGGCCACGCAATGTTGAATTTCGGTTGGATGTTGGGTGGATGAATGCACATGCATGCCACCATGTTCTTGGGGGATGGCATAGGCCACCTGGCCTTCCAGATAAAAATGCTCCTGCCCGCCAATGGCAAGCGTGCCATGATAAAGATGGGCCGATGCCTTGAGGCTGGCTTTTATGCCTTTGCTGTTGAAGGCATAAGCATCCAGCAAATCGGGCGTTTTGCTTTGCCGCGCGTCTTCAACCGTAACCACTGGCTTTTGGGCTTCAATCTCGATCACGGCGCGTTTTGCAGCACGTCTGGCCGCTTGGCGCGAAAGGGCCACGACTGCAAAAATAACTTGGCCATGAAATTGAATTTCGCCCTTGGCCAAAATCGGATCATCGCCCAACACCGGGCTGCAATCGTTTTTAAAGGGAATATCTTGGGCCACATAAACCGCGACGACGCCTTCAGCGTTGCGAACAGCTTCCAGATTTAACGTTTTTATTTTGCCCACCGCACCGTGGGGCGAATAGCCCGGTGCGAGATGAAGCGTGCCCGCAATTTCTGGCATATCATCCACATAAATTGCATCGCCCGCCACATGGCGTTGGGCGCTGTCATGGGCCAAGGGTTTGCCAACAGTGTTCAACATATCAACACGCGCGTATTGACCATGCCTTGCAGTTCCATCACTGCCTTGGTCAGCAATGCTTGGGCCGTTTTAATGCGATAATGGGCCGAGGCGCGCATATCGGAAATGGGCTGATAGTCATCCAGCTTTACCTTCAAGGCTTCAGCAAGGGTGAGGCCACGCAACATGTTCTCGGTTTTCACCGCACGTTTTGGCGTTGCGGCCATGCCCCCAAAAGCAATGCGCACATCTTCAATTTTATTATCATCCATCGTGAATAAAAATGCACCCAGCAAGGCCGAAATATCTTGGTCAAAGCGTTTGGATATTTTGTAAGCTTTGAAATACTGATTGGCGTTAAGCGTGGCAATTTCAATGCGCGCCACAAGCTCTCCGGGCAGCCGATCTTGTTTGCCATAATCAAGAAAGAAGTTTTCCAGCGGCATTTTGCGTGCGGCACCGCCATGGAGCAATTGAAGTTGTGCGTCTAATGCAATCAACATGGGTGGCATATCACCAATTGGCGAACCATTGGCAATGTTGCCGCCAATCGTGCCAGAATTGCGCACTTGGGCTGAGCCTAAACGTGTCATCACCTGGCCCACATCAGGTGCCAGATTGGTGAGAGCATCCAACGCATCGGCATAAGTGGCGCCTGCCCCGATTGTCAGCCGTTCAGCGGTTTTTGTGATGGTTGAAAATTCATCTGCACGCCCGGTGTAAATTATCTGCGGCAAATCACGAAACTGTTTGGTGACCCAAAGACCAACATCAGTGGCACCCGATACCACGCGCGCCTGTGGGTTTTCACACACAAGTTTTGCCAATGCATTTTGCGTGGCGGGTGCCGCAAAGAAACTTTCAGGCGATCCACAAAATAAGTCGGTGTGCTGGATAGCACTTAAAGCAGCAACGGTGCTTGCTTCTTGGGTGTGCCAGTGGTCGCGCAAGGCGTGACATGCCTCAAGCCCCGCATCTATAATGGGCTTATAGCCTGTGCAGCGGCATAGGTTTCCGGCTATGGCTGTCACCACATCGGGGCGGGTGGGCGTTTGATTTTCATGGGCCAAGGCAAACAGTGACATGACAAACCCAGGTGTGCAAAAGCCACATTGTGAGGCGTGATGTTTCACCATGGCCTGTTGAATGGGGTGAAGCTTGCCACCCTGTTTTAAATCATCCACCGTTATAAGTTCACAGCCATGAATTTGGCCCAAAAACAAAATACAGGCATTGACCGCTTGATACTTTATTCTGCCATTTTTTACGCGCCCCAGAACCACTGTGCATGCGCCACAATCGCCCTCGTTGCAGCCTTCTTTGGTGCCTGTTGATTTTTCTTCGAGGCGCAAATAATCCAAAAGCATGGTTTGGGGATTGAACGATTCGATCTTGACCACTTTGCCTTGTCTGAAAAATTCCAGTGCCATCATGATCCCCGATAGGTGGAATAGCCAAAGGGCGAAAGCAGAAGAGGAACGTGAAAATGCTGGGCAGCATTGGCGATGCCAAAACGAATGGGGATAATATCTAAGAACAAAGGCTCTTGAAGGTTAAGACCAAGGGCCCGCAAATAATCGCCTGCAAAAAACCGCAATTCATACTGGCCAATCACCAGGCTTTCGCCTTCCAGCAAAGGTTGGTCGGCCCTTCCATCGTGATTGGTTGTGATGGTTTTGAGCAAGGTTTCACGCCAAACCTCAATTTTCAAGCCAGCGGCGGGTTTTCCGAGGCTTGTATCCAACACATGCGTGGTTAAGCGACCCATCTTTATCTCTTTCGTTCTCATCTAACCTAACGCAAAGCACGAACTTGGCAAGATAGCCCATCATGGTGTTGGCAAAGCTTGATTTTGCGGCCATTCCGGTTCAAAGGAGGCGAAGTTTGAACTTTAAGGATTTCCATGGCCAAAGAAGAACTTCTGGAATTTGAAGGCACAGTTGCCGAGCTTTTGCCCAACGCCACGTTTCGCGTGAAGTTGGATCACAATTCCCACGAAATTATCGCCCACACTTCTGGCAAGATGCGCAAGAATCGCATTCGCGTTTTGGCGGGCGACCGCGTGATGGTTGAAATGACGCCCTATGATTTGACCAAGGGCCGCATCAATTATCGGTTTAAATAACTATGGTTGAAACGCGTGTGAAATTGGTTTTGGCCAGTGCTTCGCCGCGCCGTTTATCTTTGCTTGATCGCATTGGTTTAGCGCCTGATTTGTTGAACCCCGCCGATGTTGACGAAACGCCGCATCGGCGTGAAACGCCACGGCGTCTTTCAATCAGGCTGGCCGAAGCCAAAGCTGAAAAAGCGGCCTTGGCACCACAGGTCAAAGGCTTAGGCGGAGGTGTTTACATTTTGGCGGCTGATACAGTTGTGGGTTTGGGGCGCAGAATTTTGCCCAAAGCCGAAACTTATCAAGACGCAAAAGATTGTTTAACACTGTTGTCGGGCCGATCACATTGGGTTTATTCAACCGTGTGTTTGCTGGCACCAGATGGTGGAAAAGCCACCCGCTGTGTTGAAACCAAAGTGCGCTTTAAGCGGCTTTCTCGCGAAGATTTGGAAAGCTATTTGAAAAGCGAAGAATGGAAAGGCAAGGCTGGCGGTTATGCCATTCAAGGCCGGGCTGAAGCCTTTGTGCGCAATCTTGCTGGCTCTTATTCAGCAGTTGTTGGATTGCCTCTCTATGAAACGGTAACACTGCTGCAAGGGGCTGGATTTCCGGTGCAACACCGCTGGATGACAGCGCCCGCCAATGGCCTTTAAGGGAGATTGGTGATGGCCGAGGTTGTGCCCTTTCTAAAGCGCAAGCCCTGCCCGATTTGCAAAAAGCCTTCGGATGTAAAATTTCATCCGTTTTGTTCGAACCGGTGCAAAGAGGTTGATTTATCACGCTGGTTTACTGGCTCTTATGCCATTCCGGTTATTGATGAGCCTGATGAGACGGCTTAGGCGCGGCCAAAGTCGCTTGATAGCATGCGTGGATCCACGCCCAGTTTTTTGAGGGCGGCATCATGCTGATGATCGGCCGCTGTGGCAAAGATCAACTCTTGATCGGCATCACAATGCAGCCAGCCATTGCGCATGATTTCACTTTCAAGTTGGCCGGGCGACCAACCGGCATAGCCCAAGGCCAAGATTTTGCGGGTGGGCCCTTGGCCCTTGGCAATGGCCACTAAAATATCCACTGTTGCAGTGAGTGCAAAATCTGCCGAAACGCGCAAGGTTTCTTCGGTCATATAATCGGTTGAGTGCAGCACAAAGCCTTGAAATTGTTTGACAGGGCCACCCAACATCACCGGCAATTGTAAAATATCGGGGCTGGTGTGGTCGAGCTTTAGTTTCTCAGCCATATCAGCAAAAATCATGCGCGGCGCTGGTTTGTTGATCACAAGCCCCATGGCCCCATCAACGGAATGGGCACATAAAAACACAACAGATTTGGCAAAATCGTCGCCTTGAATAGAGGGCATTGCGATCAGCACTTTGCCTTTGAACGAAACGCGCTTGGCCATGGCGATCACCTTAGTCTGGATTTGTTATTACGGGAAGGTGATTGGATGTTTTTCAATTTTTCGATAGAGTTGGCCCATGAACCGTAGAACTTTTCTCTTCTGCGCCGTTGCAACCGCAACTGTGCGCCCCGCTTTTTCTGCCGAGCCTTGGGCAACCGCGCTTTGGGACGGCGGCCGCCAAGGCGATGATTTTGTTGGCCTGTTGCATGTGGCCTTGGCCGAGGGTTGGAAGACCTATTGGCGCGTGCCGGGCGAGGCTGGCATTCCACCGCAAGTGGAGGCGAAGGGCCAGAACGTGGAATCTTTCCGCATTGACTATCCCGTACCCCAACGCATTGTTGATGAAAGCGGCGAGGCCATTGGCTATCACCACGAAGTGGCCCTGATCATTCGTGTGAAAGCCAAAGACCAAGCTTTGCCTGTGTCTGTTGATGTTTCGGCTTTTTATGGGGTGTGTAAAGATATTTGCCGGCCCGCAAAATTTTCTGGCTCAACGCTATTGGGAGTTGAGCAAAGCCATGGTGCTGACGTGGCCAAGTGGCAGGCGCTGGTGCCCAAGCTTGAAGCTTTTGCAACTGACCCTGAAGTGATTGATGGTTATTTGGTTTTGAAAATGGTGAAGCCTGTTAATGATATTTTTGTGGAAGGGCCAGAGCAATTGTATTTTCGCAAGCCAGAATTCAACGGCGATGTGGCGCGCCTTAAAATTGATGGCCTGAAGGCTGGTGAAAAATTAATGGGCGTTGATTTGCGTCTAACCGCCACAGCCCATGGCTTGGGCCTTGAGCAAAAGGTTATGCTCGCTTAAGGCAATGGCCACAGAAAAGGGGATGCAATGATTAAGATGGGCGAAACACTGCCGGCCGCAGAATTTACCAGCCACAATGCCGATGGGCAAATTAAACTGAGTGGGGAGCAAATTTTTAGCGGCAAAAAAGTTGTTTTGTTTGGCCTTCCGGGTGCATTTACGCCCACATGTTCCATGAACCATCTGCCCGGATTTCTAGAGCATTTCGAAGCGATCAAAGCCAAGGGTGTTGATACCATTGCCTGCACATCAGTGAACGATGGCCATGTGATGAAGGCTTGGGCCAAGGCCTCGGGCGGCGAAGGCAAGATTGTGTTTCTGGCCGACGGCAACGGCACATTTGCCAAGGCCTGCGGGTTGGACGTTGACTTGAGTGTTGCTGACATGGGTGTTCGCTCGAAGCGCTATTCCATGATTGTAGAGAATGGCGTGGTTATGGCTTTGAACGTGGAAGATAAATCTGGCGTGAATGTTTCTGGCGCTGAAACGATTATGAGCCAGCTTTAACCTTTGTTTTTGTAATACACATCCAAGAACACGGCCAGCATCAACACTGTTCCTTTGATCACAAACTGCCAATCAATGCCAATGCCCATGATGGACATGCCATTGTTCATAACCCCAATGATGAAGGCCCCAATAACCGCTCCAATAATTTTGCCAACACCGCCGGTTACCGCAGCGCCGCCAATGAAGCAGGCGGCAATGACTTCAAGTTCAAAACCCGCACCAGCCTTTGGTGTGGCCACATTCAACCGCGCGGCAAATATCAATCCACCCAAAGCGGCCAATGCGCCCATGATCGTGAAGGTCCAAAACGTTAAGCGTTCAGTGTTCACGCCTGAAAGTTTGGCAGCTTTTTCATTGCCACCCATGGCATAAATGCGCCGGCCAAAGGTGGTGCGTGTGGTGATGAACACGAAAAGGGCTATCAACGTGAACATTACAATCAACACCGTGGGCAGGCCTTTGTATTTGCCCATGATGTAACTGAAACCAATAAAGGCCACTGCCATCAAAATATTACGGCCATAGAATATCAACTCTGGCTCTTCGGCCAAGCCGTGGGCCAATTGGCTGTTTCTGGTTTTGAAGTTGAAATAGATCATCACCGCCGTAATTACCGTGCCGATTAAAAGGGCTAGAAAATTAAAGGGCGCGCCAAATAATTGGATGCCGAAAATATCGGGGATAAAACCTGTGCTGAGAAGTTGAAAGGTTTCTGGCAAAGGCCCAACAGAAGCACCGCCCAAAACCGACAAGGCCAAGCCTTTGAAAATCAACATGCCAGCCAGCGTGACGATGAAGGCCGGAATTTTATAATAAGCAATGAAATAGCCTTGAACAGCACCAATCGCCGCGCCTAAGGCCAGACATAAGATGGAAGCCGTGACGAAATCAAACTTCGGGATGGTGAACAGATCTGGGTTGGGCGACGTGCCCGTCATCAACACGGCAGCCATTGCGCCAATGAAGCCTGAGACTGAACCCACTGATAGATCAATATGACCCGCCACAATCACCAGCAACATGCCAAGCGCCATCACCACGATGTAGCTGTTCTGCAAGAGAAGATTGGTTACATTCACCGGTTTGAACAAGGTGCCATTGGTGTTGAATTGGAAGAACACCATGATTGCCAGCAGTGACAGCAACAGGGCATAATCTCGAATGTTGCTTTTAATAAAACGCATGAAATCTGGTTTTACTTGGGTTGTATCAGTCATTTTTTTGTCCGTATGATTTCATAATGGCGCGCATGATTTTTTCTTGGCTGGCTTCTTTGGCAGACATTTCTGCCACAAATTTTCCTTCGTTCATCACATAGATGCGATCGGAAATGCCAAGCAATTCCTGCATTTCAGATGAGATCACGATCACGGCTTTGCCCGCTTCGGCCAATTTGTTGATGATGCCATAAATTTCATATTTGGCACCCACATCAATGCCGCGGGTGGGCTCATCCAAAATCAAAACATCAGGGCCAGAGAAAAGCCATTTGGACAAAACAACTTTTTGTTGATTGCCGCCTGAAAGATTAACCGTGGTTTGAAACACCGATGAACAGCGAATGCCAAGCTCTTTGCGATATTTGTTGGCGATGGCCAGTTCGACCAATTCGTCAACCACCGAATATTTGGCAACACCATCTAAATTGGCCAAGGTGATGTTGTGTTTAATGTGATCAATCAACACCAGGCCATAGGTTTTGCGATCTTCTGTGGCGTAAGCCAAGCCTGCGTCCATGGCTTTTGGAATGGTGCTAACATCCACAGCCTTGCCGTGAATCAACACCTCGCCCGTAATTTTTTGGCCATAAGCTTTGCCAAAAATTGACATGGCCAACTCGGTGCGCCCAGACCCCATCAAACCAGCGATGCCAACAACTTCACCAGCCTTTACATTCAGATCAACATTCTTGATCATCTGGCGTTCGGCATGAAGTGGGTGATAACAACTCCAGTTTTTCACTTCAAAGATTGGATGGCCAATTTTTGCATGGCGTGGCGGAAAGCGATCAGTCAACTCGCGGCCCACCATGGCCTTGATGATGCGATCTTCGCTGATTTTTTCGGCGTGGCAATCCAGCGTATCCACCGTCATACCATCGCGAATAACGGTGATGCGATCTGCCACTTTGGAAATTTCATTCAATTTATGGGAAATCATAATGGATGAAATGCCTTGGCTGCGCAATTCCATGAGCAAGGCCAAAAGGGCATTTGAATCGGTTTCATTCAAACTCGATGTGGGCTCATCTAAGATGAGCAGCTTTACTTTTTTGTTGAGCGCCTTGGCAATTTCTACAAGTTGCTGTTTGCCTGTGCCCAGATTGGTAATGAGCGCGTTGGGGTGTTCATTCAGACCCACTTTTTTGAGTAGATCTTTGGTGCGGGTGATGGCTTCAAACCAATTGATAACGCCATAGTGTGCTGTCTCATGGCCCAGAAAAATATTTTCGGCAATGGACAGCAAAGGCACCAAAGCCAGCTCTTGATGGATGATAATGATACCAGCGTCTTCGCTGTCTGCAATTTTTCCGAACTTACGCTCAGAACCTTCAAAGTGAATTTCACCAGAATAGGTTCCATGAGGATAAACGCCCGATAACACCTTCATCAAGGTGGATTTGCCAGCGCCATTTTCGCCAACAACGGCATGAATTTCGGCAGGCCGCACATCAATATTCACATCCGAAAGCGCTTTTACGCCCGGAAATGTTTTGGTAATGCCGCGCATTTCTAGAATGGGCTGCATCGCACTCCCCTGTTTTTTGATAAAAGAACACGGGCCTTGCAAATATGCAAGGCCCGTTATTCACATCGACTTAGTTGTCGATCTTGGCTTGGGTATAATAGCCTGAGTCAACCAAGGCTGCCTTGATGTCACCTTTGCCAACGCTGTGTGGCGTGAGCAAATAAGAAGGCACAACTTTCACACCATTGTTATAAGTTTTAGTGTCGTTGATTTCTGGTTCTTTGCCGCTCAGAACAATATCAACCATCTTGGCTGTTACTTTTGCCAATTCGCGTGTGTCTTTGAATACGGTCGAATATTGTTCGCCAGCATTCATGCCCTTAACCGATGCAATTTCAGCATCTTGGCCAGTTACGATTGGCATTTCAGCGCCGGGCTTATAGCCAACGCCTTTGAGCGACGAAATAATGCCGCGTGACAAGCCATCGTATGGTGACAAAACACCGTTTACTTTTTTGTCTGTGTAGTTTGCAGACAGCAAGTTATCCATGCGGGCTTGGGCTACAGCACCATCCCAACGCAAGGTGCCGACTTTGTCCATGCCCATTTGGCCAGACACGATCTTAATCGAACCATCCTTGATCATCGGATCAAGAACTGACATTGCGCCATTATAGAAATAGCCAGCGTTGGTGTCATCAGGCGAGCCGCCGAACAATTCAACATTCCAAGGTTTTACGCTTGGGAAACGTTCTTTCAAACCAGCGACAAGCGAGTTGGCTTGCAAAACGCCCACACCAAAGTTGTCAAACGTTGTGTAATAATCCACATTTGGTGTTTTGGTGATCAAACGATCATAAGAGAATACCTTGGCGCCCGCATCATGGGCTTTTTTCAAAATGTCGCCCATGGTTGAACCATCAATGGCAGCAATGATCAAAACCTTGGCACCCTTGGTGACCATGTTTTCAATTTGCGCCAATTGGTTTGGAATATCATCTTCGGCATATTGAAGATCAGTGGTGTAGCCCATGCCGGTAAATTCCTTGACCATGGATTCGCCATCCGAAATCCAACGTGTCGAAGATTTTGTTGGCATCGAAATACCAATCAGGCCCTTGTCAGCGGCAAAGCTTTTGCCAGCAGCAACGGCAGCAGCTACGCCTGCGACCGATGCGATGAAATGTCTGCGATTAATCACGGCAATTCCTCCCTATAAGAAGATGGCGCGCTTTGGCTTATTCCAAGCTATAGCCATCCCAAGGGGGATTCATAGTTTGGGATTAAGGCTTGCGCAATAAGTATTGTATGACAAATATGAACAACTGTGATTTAAACGACAAATGCTTGAAAAAACAACAAAACTGAAAGCAAATTCAAATCTGCATGTTTATATTGCACGCAGCATTGGCGAGCGAATTTTAGGCGGAGAGTTCTTACCCGGTGAAATTTTGCCCAATGAAGCCCAGTGGGGCAAGGCATTTGGCTCAAGCCGCACAGCGGTGCGCGAGGCCCTGAAAACCTTAACCGCCAAGGGCCTGATTTCGTCACGCCCCAAAATTGGCTCACGCGTTCAGCCCAAAATCCAATGGAATCTGTTTGATCGCGATGTTTTGGATTGGCATCATGCCGCCGCCGACAGGCACGACTTTTTGAACTCTATTCAAGAGGTGCGCCATATGATTGAACCCGGTGTGGCTGAATTGGCAGCGCTTAAACGTTCGCCTGCGCAATTGGAACGCGTGGTGCAAGCTTGGAACGCCATGAAAAAGGCCAAAAAACTGGAACAGACGGTGGCAGCAGACGTGGAATTTCACGAAGCCCTGATGGCTGCGGCCAACAATGCGTTAATTGTGCCATTTGGCATTATCATTGAAAAAGCGTTGAGCAATCTGTTTGATTTTACCACCCAGCGCAATGATCGGCACACCGAAGCGCTGAAACTTCACGAGGCTATTGTGAAAGCGGTAACGGCAAAAAATGGACCAGCAGCGCGCAAGGCCATGACGGTTTTGCTGAATGACACCGATCGATTGATCAAATTAACCACCAAACCCGCTGGAAAGCCACGCGCAAAAACTATTCAATCTGTTGGCGCATAGACGGGTTGCAAGGCCCGATCTGATCACCTATAGAGACCACGCGCAAGCTTGCGCAAGGTTGCCCGGGTAGCTCAGTTGGTAGAGCAGCGGATTGAAAATCCGCGTGTCGCTGGTTCGATTCCGGCCCCGGGCACCATTTATTTTTAGCTTTGGTGTTTATGAGCGGCTGATGCGTTCAACTTGGCGGTTAATCCGTGTGGAACACATTTTCCATTCGGGCCCACCATTCGGTTGGTTTGCGCGTGGCAAGGGGCGCTTGCATCGGATCGGTGATTTGCCACCATTGCTGCATTTCAGGCACCTGTTTCATTTTTTCCATATCGGCAGCAAAGTTGTTGCCGTGATATTCCCAATAGGCAAAGAGCAGGTTTTCCGGCTCCTTTAAAAATATCGAATAATTGCGAATGTTGGAGTTGGCGATGGCGCTCAAAACAGCAGGCCACACTGCTGCATGGATGCGCTTATATTCAGCAATAACTTCTGGCTTCAGCCCAATCACTTGGCCCATGCGTTCCATGTTTCACCTTTTGGTTTTGGCCAGCAATTTCTTTTCAACTGTTGCATAGGCCTTTTGATAGACATTGGATTCTGTTCGCGGAATGAGAACCAGATCATCTTGCGGGCTTGCCACCCAATCACCCGTCCACACGCCAAATGTGGTGTTATTGGCGGTGACTGGCCAAAGCCTTGGGCCTGACACATAATTCATCCACGGAATTTCAGATTTGGTGATGCGATATAAAAACGAACGCGTTTGATCGCATAGCGAAAGCAATTCTTCATTCAAATGGCCTTGGCCGAAATAAAAATCGCGCACACCTGAAACTTTGTCTGACCTGGCGTTATTTACCATTTTCATTTTGGTGATTTCATCATGCCAACCGCCCATTCCGGCAAAATCACGCATCACCTGCCAAACATCCGCGACAGGCGCTTTCAAAACCCGCGATGTCCAGACCTTGTTGGGGGCAAAGGCTTTCCAGCGTTCTGAACCATCGGGCTGTTTAAGGTTTTTGTTTTTCATTTTTGCGTTGAGTGATTTCCAACCCGCTGCAAACACATCTTTCGAGACTATGTTTACATACTTGCCTTGGTCTTCAGGGGCTTCATCAAAGGTGGCTTCCCATTCAGCAAAGGTTTGATTGGAGTGAGTGACCGGCATCAACCGAACCGTGGCAATATAATTTTTAATTGGAAACGCGGGCTTTTCAAAGTTGTATGAAAACGTGTGATGGGCATCATCAAGCGTGAGCAGGCGTTCACGCACATGGGTGCCGTTGCTTGTAAAGAATGAACGAATACAGCCCACAACATCAGGATCTAAATTGCCTTCAATTTTAGAGTTGGTTATTCCGGGCACCCAGTTGGGCAGGCCATTGAAATTGCGGATCAAGTTCCACACATTTTCGATGGGCGCTTTGATAATTGCACTGGCATAGGCTTTGGCCACGGCAGCCTCCTAAAATGAAATTGATTTGAATGAACGGGTTTGTGCTGTCAGCGCAATTTCAGTAGGCAGGCGCTCCATTGAACTTGCGCCATAAAACCCATGAACATGGCTGGTGTGTTTTAAAATATATTCAGCATCTGCCGGTGATGATATCGGGCCACCATGGCACATGACAATAATGTCTTGGCGTATTTTCTTTGCCGCCTCGGCCCACTCATCAATTATTTTTGGGCATTGATCCAGCTTCAATGATGTTTCAGCGCCAATGCTGCCGCCTGTGGTTAAGCCCATGTGGGCCACGATCATATCTGCCCCCGCATGGGCCATGGCCGTTGCCTCATCGGCAGAGAATACATAAGGTGTGGTGAGCAAATCGCGTTGATGGGCCTTGGCAATCATATCTACTTCAAGGCCAAAGCCCATGCCCGTTTCTTCAAGATTGCGCCGCATGATGCCATCGAACAAGCCAACAGTTGGAAAATTTTGAACCCCTGAAAAACCCATCTGCTTAAGGCGATCAAGAAAATCATCCATCAACACAAAGGGATCTGTGCCGTTCACACCGGCCAGCACGGGTGTGTTTTTGACCACAGGTAAAACCTCGCGCGCCATGTCGAGCACAATGTCATTGGCGTTGCCGTATGCCATCAAACCTGCAAGCGAGCCACGGCCCGCCATGCGATATCTGCCAGAATTATAAATTACAATCAGATCAATTCCGCCCGCTTCTTCGCATTTGGCCGAAAGCCCGGTTCCAGCGCCGCCACCGATGATGGGCACGCGCCGCTTAATCATATCGTGAAACTTATCCAACAGCAGTTTGCGTTCAATTCTGGCCATGATGTTCTAAATTACCTCCTTGAACGCTTCTACAACTGCTTGGGCAAACGCTGGGCTGTTGATATGGGCATGAACGTCTACCAGTTTTCTGTTTGCCGCTGGCTTCCAACCTGAACGAATTGCTGTGAACAAAGCCAAATCTGCTTCAGGATCATTGAACACTTGGCCTTTGGCATCAATGGCTGAAACGCCGCCCAGCGGCAGCAGAAAACGCATAGGGCCATCCATTTGGTTTAGTCGCCCAACAATCCACGCGCCAATTTTAGTGTTTTCGGCTGGCGTTGTTCGCATCAAGGTGACGGATGAATTATGCACATGAAAAGTTCGTGCGGCATATTTTTCAGGAACGGAATCTTGGGGCCCAAAATTGACCATGTCGAGGGCCCCCACACTGCCCACATATGGAATTTTGGTGCGAATGATCGCGCCAAAACGATCTTCGGTGCAGGGCAAAATTCCGCCACACAGATAATCAGCCACTTCGGTTGTGGTGATGTCGATTACACAGGCCAGATATTCAGAATCAACCAGTTTTTCCATGCAGCGCCCGCCAATTCCGGTGGCATGGAATACAAAGCATTCACACGTGTCTTCAAGCTTGTGGCGCACTTGGGTGACGCAGTCTGTTGTCACACCAAACATGGTGAGCCCCGCTGCTATCTTGCCGCCGTGGACCACAGGCACGGTGTTGAGCACCATTCCCGCCATGGCATGGGCGGCATTGCCGATAACGTGGCGCGATATTGCGTTAAGGCCAGCAATATCGCTAACCGAATGCATCATCATAATGTCTGATGCCCCCACAAACGAGGCGACATTGCCCGATGCCAAGGTTGAAACCATAAGTTTGGGCACGCCAATAGGCAATGCACGCATGGCCGCTGTTGCAATGGTGGTGTTGCCAGACCCGCCCATGCCAAGAATTCCGCCAACGTCATCTCTCAACACCATATAGCGGGCCAAAGCTTCGGCCATGGCGGTTACGGCTTGGCCCCTGTCAGCTAGGTCTAGCACCGCCGATTGGCCCAGCGGGTGGCATGCGGCAACCACTTCGCGGCTGACATCACACTGTGCCATTGCGCTGGCCGTTGAAACATCAACCACGCAAGCCTGTGCGCCAGCCTTTCTGATCAAATAAGCCGCATAGAGAAGTTCATCGCCTTTGGTATCGCAAGTGCCCACAACATAGATGCGTTTAGGTTTGATCATCGAGCCTTGGCCCAGCCCGCCTTCATGTGTTTTAACCCTTCAAGATAGACACTCTCACGGGTTGGAAAAAAATCACGCCACACGCGCGTTGCTGCGGCCAAGGCAGGCAAGGCCCGCCCAAAGGCCTCGATGGTGATGAGGCCATCATAGTTCACGGCGCACAGTGTTTGATAGGTCGCGCCCCAAGGCACATGCCCCTTGCCTGGTGTTCCACGATCATTTTCTGAGACATGAAAATGGATCATGTGACGCTTGATGGTTTTGATGGCGGCGACCGGATCTTTTTCTTCGATATTGGCATGAAATGTATCGTACATGGCCTTAACGGCAGGGTGATCAACCTCGTCGAGATAGGTTGCCAGTTGTTCCATGGTGTTGAGAAAATAACACTCAAATCTATTCAAAGCTTCCAGCGCAAACCGAACGTTGTTGCGCGCGGCATAATCTCCCATCTTGCGGTGAAATGAAATGCCGCGTTTGCGTTCTGCCGCCGTTGGCGCATTGCCGGTGAAAGAACCCAGTTCAGAATGCATGGGCCCCCCTAAGATTTCTGCGCCCAGAGCTGACGTGCAATCAATCACCCATTTGGTATAATCAACTGCGGCTTGGCGAGACTGTTTGTCGGCTGCCAATGGGTTTTTTCCCGATGGGCCAATAACGCTGACGGTGCTGCGCCCCAAGCCCAGTCGATCAAGCTCGGCACCGAGCATGGTATAGTGTTCAGGTTCACCTTCAAAAATTGGAATTTCTACAGTGTCATATCCCGCAGCTTTAAGGGCGCGCAAAACCGGGAAATGTTGTTGTGTTACATGCGATGTCCACAAAAGCAGATTTATACCAGTCTTCATTATTTTACCCTTAGATTGCATCTTGGATGGGAAATTTTAAAATCAATAGGTCGCTCTGCCCCCTGAAATGTCGAACACTGCACCGGTTGAGAACGAACACTCATCGCTTGCCAACCAGCAAATCAGGCTTGCCACTTCATCCACTGTTCCAAAGCGCGCCCGCGGAATTTTAGACAACATGAAATCAATATGGCCTTGCGGCATTTGATCAAAGATTGGCGTGCGCACGGCTGCAGGTGTGACGGCATTGACACCGATGTTATGCTTTGCAACTTCTTTGGCCAGCGATTTGGTAAAACCAATAACGGCGGCCTTAGAGGCAGAATAGGCTGAAGCGTTGGGGTTTCCTTCCTTACCAGCAATGGACGCAATGTTGACAATGCGCCCATAATTTTGCGCAATCATCAGCGGAATAACGGCCTTGTTGGTAAAGAAAGTTCCGTTAACATTGATCTTCATCACCGCTTCCCAGCCGTCTTCTGGAAATTCAATCACAGGCACGGTGGGCCCCGTAATGGCCGCACTGTTCACCAAAATATCAACACCACCAAGCATGGCAATGGTTTGCCTGAGGGCATGGGCCACTGAGTTTGAATCTGAAATATCGACAGCGATGGCACCCTTCAAATCCCAGACTGCAACTTGGCCGCCCTCAGCGGTGATGCGGGTGGCCACGGCTTCACCAATGCCAGATGCGCCGCCCGTTACAATTGCCCGCTTGCCTGAAAAACGCATTGGACGCTTTCTCCTATTTTTCGTCTGAGGTTGTTTCAGTCGTTAAAATATTTATGCCAGACTTATGATCGAAATAATGGACTTTTGATCCATCGATGGTGAAGGCGGTTTCGCTATCAACGGCCAGATTTAGTTTTGACGACGCGGTTGCCTTTAAAAACAATTCACCAACGCGCAGCGTGACGATTTTTTCCACACCATGATTTTCCACATCGTGAATGATGGCTTTGGTTCCACCACGGTTCACCAGTTGCACATCTTCAGAGCGCACACCAAGGGTGACGTGTTCGCTTTTGATGTTTCCACGCAGTTTCAACTTTAATAGCCCGCCAAAAAGTGCACATTCATTTCTGGTGATTGTTCCCGGCAGCATGTTCATGGTGGGCGAACCCACAAAGCTTGCAACAAAGGTGTTGTGGGGTTGATTATAAATTTCCCATGGTGTTCCGACTTGAATCAATTCACCTTTGTTCAGAACCCCAATCTTGTCGCCCATCGACATGGCTTCAACTTGGTCATGCGTGACAAACACGATTGTAGCACGCAAGCGCATCTGCAATTCTTTCAGCTCTGAACGCAGGGCTTCTCTCAATTTTGCATCCAAATTGGATAAGGGCTCGTCCATCAGAAATGCGCGTGGTTCGCGCACAATGGCGCGGCCGATTGACACGCGCTGCATTTCACCGCCCGAAAGCCTGTCGGTTTTACGGTCCATCAAATGGCCAATGCGTAAGGTTTTGGCGGCGCGATCAACCCGGTTGTTGATTTCATCTTGAGCAAGATTGCGGGCGCGTGAACGCAGTGGAAATTCAAGATTTTGCCGCACGGTGTAACGCGGGTAAAGTGAATAATATTGAAACACCAAAGCCACATCACGCTCTGCGGCGGTTTGATCTTTAACGCTTTGGCCAGCAATTTCAATTGAGCCTTGGTCTGGTGTTTCAAGGCCGGCAATCAAACGCAGCGCTGTGGTTTTGCCTGCACCCGTTGGGCCCAAAAGAACAAAGAATTCACCATCAGCAACATCCAGCGACAAATCTTTAAGGGCGGTGTGATCACCAAAGCGTTTGGTGATGGATTGAAATTTAATTTGCGCCATGCCCAAGCCTTATGTTTAAGGATTGACCCGTCTTGGAATTGAAAAGATGGGCTTGGCTGGCATCAAGCCCCACCCAAACAGTGTCGCTTTTCTTGGTGATGAACCCACTTTTGGTGCGCGCCCGCAACACCGTGGACCCGAATTTCAAATCAACGATATCATAGGCGCCCAAAGGTTCGATCAGTTGAACCTTGCAGGGTTGATAGCCAGGTGTTGCGGTTCGCGACACGAGAACGCCCTCTGGCCTGATGCCCAAGGTTAATTCATTGGCTTGCATCGATGCTTTATCAATTTGGGCAACAATTTCCTTCGGGAACCCAAAGCCTTGTTCACTTTGGCCTAAAATTAGTTGCGTGGCTTTTGTTTGGATCTTCAGCGACACCGGCGAAATGTTCATCACCGGGCTTCCCACAAATTGGGCGACAAACAAATTGGCCGGATGATGATAAACCTCATCAGGTGTGCCCACTTGTTGCAGAATGCCCTCATTCATAATGGCAATTCTGTCGGCCATCGACATGGCTTCAACCTGATCATGGGTGACGTAGACTGTGGTTGAGCCATTTTCTAGATGAAGGCGTTTTAATTCGGTGCGCATCTCTTCACGAAGCTTTGCATCCAACGCGCCCATGGGTTCATCCATCAGCATGGCCTTTGGCCTGCGAACCAGTGCACGACCGATGGCAACACGCTGCATATCGCCGCCTGACAGCGATGAAGGCTTATGATTGAGCAGGTGTTCAATTTGCAGCGAACGCGCAACTGCGCGCACTTTTGCATCAACGTTGGCTTTGCTTTCACGCGTGGCCCGCAAGGGAAAGGCAATGTTTTCATAAGCGGTTAAATGCGGATAAAGCGCAAAAAGTTGGAATACAAAAGCAATGTCGCGGTCACCGCCCTGCAAATGTTGAACGGGTTTGCCATCAATTAAAATATTTCCAGCGCTAATTTCTTCAAGGCCCGCGATGGCCCGCAATGTTGTGGTTTTGCCACAGCCTGATGGCCCGAGCAAAACCACAAACTCTCGATCTTTGATGGTGAGATTAAGTTTTCGGATGACGTAAACCGCGCCGAAGTATTTTTCGATGTCTTGCAAAATAATCTCAGCCATTTTGCGATATATTTTCTTTGCTGGGTGCGGGCTTTATTTTTGAGGTGATGTTAAAGCCTACTAACCCTGCCAGCATGATGGCAACGCTATAAATGTGCAACACGCTTATCCACGGTTGACAGAGTGAAACAATGCCAAAAATCATCAGAACCTGTGATCCCGGGAAAAGATAGCGCTGATTGATCTCCCTGAAACTCATTTGCGGATGGCTCCGAATGACATGCCGCGCAACAGATGATTGCGCAGCAAAAATGTGAAGACGGCAACGGGAATTAGAAACAACAATGTTCCTGCAGCAATCACCGTCCAATCAGGCAGGCCTGATCCCACTTGGCTTGGAATAAAAGGTGGTGCGGTTTGGGCGCGACGATTGGTGAGCATCAGCGCGAAGGCATATTCATTCCAAGCCGTGAGAAAACAGAATACGGCCGTTGCCGCAATTCCGGTGGCGGCTTCAGGCAAGACAATTTTGATGAAGGCCTGCATGCGGGTGTAGCCATCCACCAAGGCTGCATCTTCATACTCTTTCGGAATTTCATCGATGAAGCCCTTCATCAGCCACACTGAGAACGAAAGATTGAAGGCCGTGTAAAGGATGATGAGGCCCAAGTGCGTATCATTCAAACCCACAGCGCGATACATCAAATACATCGGGATAGCGATCACCACGGGCGGCAACATGCGGGTGGACAAAATGAAGAACAACCAATCATCTTTTCCGGCGATGCGGAAGCGCGAAAATCCATAAGCTGTCAAGGTGCCCATGCCGACGGCCAACACGGTGGATGTGATAGCAATGACCAAGCTGTTTACAAATCTGCTGGGAAAGCCTGATATTTCAATATCACCTGTGCCGGTTCTGACAATTTTTTCGCCGCCATCAAAAACGGTTTTTTCATACCAAGGGGCTGCTGCATAAACCTCTGGTGTGGGAGGAGTGCGGATTTGGCTGCGCTTGGTCATCAGTTTTACGAAGGGTGAAATTTCAGGCCTGAAAAAAACTGTAGGTGGAACAGTTGTGGCCAAGGCGCGCGGCTTGATGGCTGTTGAGGCAATCCAATAAATTGGCATCAGGAATATGGTTGTGATGATCAATACCGCAACAATCGCCAGACGATTTCGCGTAATTTCACCAGATGTTCGGACAGCGGGCATCTAACGCTCTTTCACTTTGTTGAGATATTTGACATAAATGTTGGTGATAGCCAGAACCATGATCAACACGATATAAGCCAGCGCACAGGAATATCCGGTTTGCCATTCTTGGAAGGCGATTTTGTAAAGCTTGATGGCCACAACTTCGGTTGAGGGTTGAACGCTCAACACATAAGCAAGATCAAAGGTTTTAAAAGCTTCCATCGTTCTGAAAATGACCGCGATCATCAAGATGGGCGCAACCAGCGGCAACGTTATGCGAAAAAATGTATAGGTGCTGCTGGCCCTATCTATTTGTGCAGCTTCATACAAATGCTTGGGCACGGCGGAGAGGCCTGCAAGTGACAGCAAAACCACAAAGGGTGCCCACATCCAAATATCAACAATGGCAACGGAGTAAAGCGCCATATCGGCATTTGACAGCCAGCCAAAATTATCAATGCCCAATACATAATTGATAGGGCCCCAGTTTGGGCTATAGAGCAACTGCCAAAACAAGCCGACAACGGCGGGAGACATCATCATGGGCAACATGAGAAGGGTGGTGAGCAAGCCTTTGAACGGAATTTCACGATTGAGCAAAAGCGCAATGCCAAAGCCCACAAACATCTGGCCAGACACTGATACGATCACATATTTGGCGGTGATGGTGAAATCATTCCAGATGTTGGGGTCTGTCAACAAGTCACGATAGTTTTGCAACCCCACAAAATGTGCAGAATTGTCAGACGAGCCCACATAATCAGTGAACGAATAGCCCAATGAATAGACCAATGGGAAAATGTTGAAGATGATCAGAAACACAATTGTTGGAATGATAAAAACATTGCGAATAAAAAGATCACTCAGGCCACGCGCAGCTGCCTTTGTGTCTGGCTTTAGGGTTGCCAACATATTTGTCATTGCTTCTCAATCATCAATTTTGGTTGATTGAAGGAGGCGTTTTTATTGCGCCCCCTTCTGCGGCGTTGGTGTTGGCCCTATTGCATATGCTTATATTTTTTGAATGTGGCTTCCCAATCGGCCTTAACACCGTTGAGGGCTTCATCCGCCGTGCCTTTATCATTGATCACATAGGGATAAACGTGATTGTTGAGCGAGGTTAGAAGTTCAGCATATTCCTCAGTGGCCCAGAAATCTTTGACGCGAGACATCGATTCATAGAAGGCCTTGTTATAGGGCGTGGCGTTTTGGAATTCGTCAGACTTCAACACCGCTGTGCTGCACGTATAGCCACCAAGCTTGGCCCATTTTTGTTGGGTGTCGTCTTTGATGAACCATTCCAAAAATTTCATCGCCGCTTCTTTGTGTTTCGAATATGAAATAATCGAAACACCTTGGCCGCCAAGCGCTGAGAATTGCCCGCCTGGGCCAGCCGGATTCGAGAAGAAGCCGGTGTGGGCCGCGTTAGGGTTGCTGGCTGGATTGGCCAGCGCTGGGAAGAAGGCAAAGAAATTCATGCTCATGGCAGCAAGATTTTCAGTGATGGCTTGATTGTCTTCGACAAAGAATGATTTGTTCCAACCAGGAGGTGTGAACTTGAATAAGTCATGATAGGCTTTAAGGCCTTCGATGGCTTGTTTGGAGTTCACGATGCCATCCACTTTATAGGTGGAATAATCACCGAGGTCGCCGCCATAACTGAAGATGGTTTGTTCAACACCCATGGCAAGCGCGTCGTAGGAATTATCTGAATAGAGCGCTACGCCATATTTCTTTTCGCTTGGTCGATTGAAAAATTCGGCAATGTCGCGCAATTGTTTATAGTCTTTGGGAACGGCAAGATCATATCCGTATTTGGTTTTAAAGGCGGCCATTTCCTTAGGGTCTTCAAACCAGTCTTTGCGATAAGACCAGCCATTGGCATCGCCTTCCAGCGGAACGGCCCAGTATTTTCCGCTCTTGGGCGGATATTCGGCATAGCCCGCAACGGTTGCGGGCAACATCACTTCATTGAGCTTATGGTCTTTGAAAAACTGGCTCAGGTCAACATAGTGGCCGCCTGATGAACCTGCACCAAGCCACTGAGAGTCGCCCACTACCATATCGTAAGTATCGCTTTTGGCGTTCAGTGCGGCGAAGGTTTTGGTTTGGAAATCAGACCAAGGGGTTGTTTCAATTGTAACCTTAACGCCGGTTTCTTTCTGGTAGTCATTCACTAATTCTTGCAGATAATTTGCTGGGTCCCATTCCGCCCAGAAGATCGTAAGCTCTTCTGCCTTCGCGATGGAGCCCATCACGCCGAACAGGGCAAGAGCTGTGCCCATTGTTAGAGACATCAAAGTGCGTTTCATCATTTTACTTCTCCCTTTGTTGGCACCGAGTTTCGTTCTTCTGCAAAACTCGTGTGTTGGTTTTCTAGTTCGTGGAAATTATTTTGCCGCCTCCCATTTGCCTGATGCAGCAGACTTCAAGACAGCATCGGTTACAATATCTGTGGCCAATGCTTCTCTGAACGTGGGTGCCGCTGGCTTGCCTGTGGCAATGCCCGTTAAAAAATCTGCGGCTTGATGAATAAAAGTGTGCTCATAGCCAATTTGCAAACCCGGAACCCACCAATTGCCCATATAGGGGTGATCGCTGTCGGTGATGTGGATGGAGCGCCAGCCGCGTTGGCGGCCCTCATCGCGATGATCAAAATATTGCAGCCGATGCAGATCATGCAGATCCCAGGCGATTGACGCATGTTCGCCATTGATTTCAAGTGTGTAGAGCGCCTTGTGGCCGCGGGCATAACGCGTGGCTTCAAAATTGGCCAGCGAGCCGTTGGCAAAGCGCGCCAGAAACAAGCTTGCATCATCAATGCCCACTTTTTCAGTTTTGCCCGTGATGGTGTGATGGCGCTCTTTGATGAACGTTTCCGTCATGCCGCAAACTTTATCAATGCTGCCATTCAGCCAAAGTGCCGTGTCGATACAATGGGCCAACAAATCTCCGGTCACACCGCTTCCAGCCACGCCCACATCAAGACGCCAAAGGCCTTGGCCGCCTTGGGGCAAGTCTTTCGAAATTGTCCAATCTTGCAGGAACTTTGCACGGTAGTGAAATATTTTACCAAGCTTGCCTTCATCGATCATTTGCTTGGCCAAGGTGACGGCGGGCACGCGGCGATAATTATACCAAACCATGTTGGCAACGCCGGCTTTTTCAACAGCGGCAACCATTTTTTTTGATTCAGCAGCCGATCGACCCAATGGCTTTTCGCACATGACCATTTTTCCGGCTTTGGCCGCCGCTATGGCAATTTCCATATGTGTGTCATTGGGGCTGGCAATATCGATCAGATCTATCGATTTATCTGCCACAAGGTCTCGCCAATCCGTGACGGATGATTCATATCCCCATTGGTCGGCAAATGCTTGGGCTTTTTCAGCATTGCGCGCGCAAATGGTTTTTAAAACCGGTTGATAGGCCACATCAAAAAAGTGGCCTACTTGGGAAAATGCGTTGGAATGGGTGCGGCCCATAAACCCATAGCCCACCATGCCCACGTGGAGTTTCTTCTTGGCCATCAGGCTTGCCACCCGTGCTTGTCGCGCACTTTAATCATGCCCGCCAGAACATCATTCCAAGTTTTTTGCTGCATCATAATATTATTGGGGAACATGCACCCATCCCAACAAATATGGCGGAACGCTTTGGTTGGCTCACCATCTTTGCCACGCAGCCAAAGCCCAGCATGTTTGGTGACATCCAATTTGCCATTGGGATCAGTGATCAGGCAATGCTTGCCGGTTTTATCATGATAGCCCAAGCCTTTTACCGTTCCATCATTTTGCGCTATGTGAAAATCAATCGTCCATGGGCGCAGCGCGTCTGTCATTTTTTTCAGCGCTTCATCCAACAGCTTTTTGTTTTTCCAATCGTATTTGGCGGGCAGCAATCTGGATTTGGGGGCGTTATAACCCATCGTATAAAGCAGCGTATGGGCCATATCGGCTTGAAAGCCGATAGTTTGGGGTCGATCAACTTCTTCTAATGTGTTGATCATATCCTTCCAGGAATGCATGCCGCCCCAGCAGATCTCTCCCTCTGCGGCCAATCTTTCACCATAATCGGCAGCAACGCTGCAGGCTTCACGGAAGGTCTTGGCAATTTTTTTTGTATTGCCAACAGGGTCTTTCACCCATTCCGACGGGCTGGCGGCTGAGTCAATGCGCACCACGCCATAATGGCGAACCCCCAGTTCGCGCAGCCTTTGGCCCAACTTGCAAGACTTCTCAACATTGGCGACAAACTTCTTGCGATCAGCAAGCGAGCCCATGGCAGACCCGCCACCAACCGGGGGCCAGACGGGAGCCACAATTGATCCGATGTTGAGGTTTTTCTTTTGAACTTTTTCGGCCAGCAGCTTT
>JAYUHQ010000198.1:0-4463 GCA_043766895.1 Aestuariivirga sp. | reverse complement strand
CCGATTAACTCTCGAAAGTGCGTTGCCATGTCTGCTATATCCCAGCCCAGTTCTTCATACCCAATCAAGCCATTGCGCAATCGATCTTCCCATCTGTTAGGATAAGGCACACCCATAGGCCGACCAAACCGATGCAACCAGCGCAGAAATGGCAGACACAGTGTTGTATTGCCAAGCTTGCGGAACTTTCCATGGATATAGGCTTCTTCGCCACCAAAGCCGCGGAAGTTTGGGTTAAAGCCCGGCCACGCAAGCCGCCGACAGGCAAAAACCCCCATGCCTTGGGTTTCAATCTCAAAGGGCGGCGCATCGACATCGGCGCCCCGTTCGTCGAAATGCCATTGGCCGCGCATGCCACTTGACCATTTTTCCAATCGCCATTCAGTCGATAGGGTTTTGAGATCATCATAAATCATCGGGCCCTGCAATAGATTGCTGGTGTTTGGATTTTGTTCAAAATAATCCAGCAGTTTTTTCAAACTGCCGGGCACAAACATCACATGGCAATCCATGCACAAAACAAATTCGCCGTTGGCTTCAGTAAAAACCCGGTCTTTGATGGTTGAACCGATAATGTCTCCGGCAGGGATATAGCGCAGGTTGGGAATTGCGCCTTCAAGTTTTTTAAGTTCCGATGCGCAAGGCCCGGTTGGATTGTTATCAATGACGATGAATTCAACCTGGTCTAAAATTTCAGAATGATAAAGCCTGATCGCCTGAAGGCTGAAGTAAACACCATCGTAATCATCAAATGTAGCCATGCCGATGGAAAGTTTGCACGAAATTAATCGGTCGCTGCGGGCGGGCGCAATATTCGCATGAAGCGAGGCTTCACGCGGCAGAATTGAAATAAATTTTTCAAAACCATAAGGCGAAAGGCCTTTGCCCAGCGCCACATTCAGCAGCAAATCCAATGCGCCTTCAAGCTGGCTAAATTCAGAATAGATAAGATTTATTGTCGGCGTATTTTCTGCAAGCTGCAGCAGATCTATGCCACCTTCTGCTTTGTGTTTTTGATGTTCGGTTAAAAGCGCCGCGGCAACATTGGCATAAATTTTTTCAACGATAAGTTCCGCCTTTGGGCGATATTCCACAAAAATAATAATGCCGCAGCGAAGGCTTGGCTGCGTGCGCCACTTTTGTTTTGGTGACACATAAAAATTCTCGCCCAACTTGGCAATGGGGGCAGAGCCCACATCTGAAAGTTCAGCCAATTCAGCGGCACCTTGTTCAGCAATGCGCAGTGGGCCATCAAAACCGGATACATTTTCGCCCAGAGAAATTTGATCATCTGCAACATAGGCAAAACCATTTTCAATCAGCCATGCTGCCAGAAAAGACTTGCCCTTTCCCACCAAAATTGCGGCATTGCCGTTTAAAGCCACAGCACTTGCCGTAAGCACACACGTGCTGTTTTCCAGAAAGAGTGTTTCCAACTGAACCAATATGCGCCTCATCAATGCGCCACGGCCAAGGCCCACCTCGGGCATGTGATTGGTCAGGGTCAGTTGAAAGGTGCCGTTTGGTTCGCCAATCACTCTCAATACCAGATGTTTTTTGGCGCGTTTGGAGCAGGTGTTCAGTGCCAAAATAATCGGATCATTTTGCAAGATCAGCGGAACAATAATGTCGACTGTCGTCATACCGCATTTGAACATCTTGCCTTGGGCCCTCCGTTAGGTTGGCGGAGAAAATGACAGACCTTCAGCGATTGACAAGAAAAAAGTGGCGTGCCGCTATAGCCGTGGGAATTGACGATCCCTGGTCCCTACTTGCGTAGGTGGGCGCCGTGTGTGCCAGACCACGATCTGGCGCAGGGACAGCTCCCTCAAAAATCGATTATAGGCCCTGGGAAAAATGATTCCTCACGAACCAAGCAGCAACGCCACGTTCTATATAGGGTGCCACTGCTCAATTGTCCATTGCTAGCAACTGCGCTAGAGAAAGCCGATGTCAAACTCTATAGCACATGTCACCTATCTGGTTCGCAGTTATGATGAAGCCATATCGTGGTTTCTGTCAGCATTAAACTTTAAACTTTTAGAAGATACGCCGTTGTGTGAAGGCAGGCGTTGGGTGGTGATGGGCCCAGATACACAAAATGGCGCGCGGCTTTTGTTGGCGCAGGCCGCAGATGCAGATCAAATCGACCAGATTGGCAAGGCAGCGGGCAACAGAGTTGCTTACTTTCTACACACCGATAATTTTGTCGCTGAACATGCCAGAATGCTGGCGGCGGGTGTGGTTTTCAACGAACAACCGCGCCATGAACTTTATGGCACAGTTGCAGTGTTTTCAGATCTCTATGGAAACAAATGGGATTTGCTGCAAAAAACTTGAATTTAAGCCGCGTGTTGGACTTCTCGTTCAATCTTTGTAATCTCGTCCTTTACGCGCAATTTTCGGCGCTTGATGTCAGCCAAAATCGAATCAGTTGTACCAGGATGGGCAATAGCGTCGCTAAGCTCTTTTTCCAAAGCGCGATGTTTATTGCTCAATTCATTAAGGTGGTTTTTTAGGCTCATTCCAATCTCCCTTTAGGTTCTTGAAACAGACGCAGACACAGGCACATTGCCATAACAGAATGATGACATAGATTTTGCCTCTTGTCGATTGTTTCACTTGCGCATAGGGATTATTTTTACGAACACGGTCGGCAAAGGTTTACACTTTCCTAATGGACAAGCTTCAAGAAGTGCAAATGCGAGGGCGGTTGCAAAACCTCTATCATCAACATCGCGATCTTGATGCGGCTATTGCAGCGTTTGAAAATTCCGGCAAGGCAGATGCATTGCAATTGCAACGCCTGAAGAAGATGAAACTTTCCATCAAAGACCAAATCATCAAAATTGAGAATATTTTGCTGCCTGATATTATTGCGTGAAGGAATTGGATTTGAAAACACCTGTTGCCATCATCATGGGAAGCCAATCAGACTGGGCCACAATGAAACACGCAGCCGATATTCTCAATGTTTTAAACATTGGCTATGAGGCCAAAATTGTATCTGCCCATCGCACGCCTGAAAGGCTTTATGAATTTGCCAAGGGTGCCAAGGCCAACGGTTTTCATGTGATCATTGCCGGTGCTGGCGGCGCAGCGCATTTGCCCGGAATGGCCGCCGCAATGACCATTTTGCCGGTGTTTGGGGTTCCCGTCGAATCAAAGGCATTATCGGGGCAAGATTCGTTGTTATCGATTGTGCAAATGCCAGCGGGTGTTCCCGTGGGAACATTGGCCATTGGCAAAGCTGGCGCCGTCAACGCGGGCCTTTTGGCGGCCAGCGTATTGGCCCTGCATGATGAAGGCTTGGCCCAGCGTTTAAGTGATTGGCGCGAAAAGCAAACCGCATCGGTGGCCCTCGTTCCGAAAGACGAATCGTGAGCGCGTTACCACCCGGTTCCACAATCGGCATTTTGGGTGGCGGGCAATTGGCCCGAATGTTGGCATTGGCCGCGGCACGGCTTGGCCTAAACTGCCATATCTTTGCCCCTGAAATAAACAGCCCAGCCTTTGCTGTTTGTGCGGCCCACACAATTGCCGACTATTCTGATGAAGCAGCACTTTTAAAATTTACACAAAGTGTTTCTGCCATAACCTATGAATTTGAAAATGTTCCCGTCGCTGCCGTTCAGTTTTTAGAAAAACATTGCATTGTGCGTCCGGGCTCAAAAGCCTTGGGCGTGGCGCAAGATCGGTTACAAGAAAAAGCCTTGGCGCGCGACATGGGCGCAATGACAGCGGAATTTCGTGCGGTCAATTCAGCTGAAGATTTGCAACAGGCAGCAAAAGCCATTGGTTTGCCAGCAATATTGAAAACGACACGCTTTGGTTATGATGGCAAGGGCCAAGCCAAAATCGATTCTGTGGCTGATCTTGATAAGGCTTGGGGCCTGATGAACGGCAATCCTTCCATTTTGGAAAGTTTTGTGCATTTCAAAAAAGAGATCTCAGTTATTTGTGCCAGAGGCGCTGATGGTCATTTTGCGTCTTATGACGTGGTTGAAAATGTTCATCGCAATCATATTTTGCACACATCAACAGTTCCTGCCGCGATCAGCGCGGAATTAGCCGTTGAAGCCGTATTTGTGGCCCAGCGCATGGCTGAGGCTTTGGATTATGTGGGCGTTATGGGCGTTGAATTTTTCGTGGGCGATGACGTTCTATACGTGAATGAAATTGCCCCGCGCGTTCACAATTCTGGCCACTGGACCATGGATGGCTGTTTGATCAGCCAGTTTGAACAACATATTCGCGCCGTTGCGGGCTGGGCCTTGGGCACAACCTTGCGCCATTCTGATGTGGTGATGACCAATCTTTTGGGTGATGAATCAAGCAATTGGCCGGTTCTGGCCGCACAGGCCCAAGTTGGCCTTCATCTTTATGGAAAGGCTGAGGCAAGGCCCGGCCGCAAGATGGGACATTTTAACAGGATAACCCCTCGACAGGGCTAATCCCTTGTG
>JAYUHQ010000197.1:0-1610 GCA_043766895.1 Aestuariivirga sp. | reverse complement strand
GACTATGTGTTTGAAGGCTATAACGGCGTGATGTGCGTGGAAGCCGGTGGCCCACCCGCAGGCACAGGCTGTGGCGGATATGTTGTTGGCCAAACGGTAAAATTGCTGAAAGAACATCATCTGCTGGATGATACAGACGTTGTTATTTTCGACGTGTTGGGAGACGTGGTGTGCGGTGGTTTTGCTTCACCGCTGATGCATTCTCATCAGTCTGTGATTGTAACGGCAAATGACTTTGACTCTATCTTCGCGATGAACCGCATTGTTGCGGCCATCACCGCCAAGGCGAAAAATTATAAAGTGCGTGTTGGTGGTGTGATCGCCAACCGCAGCAAAGACACCGACCAGATTGATCGCTTCAATGAAGCCATTGGTTTGAAACTTCTAGCGCATTTTCCGGATTTGGATGCCATTCGTTTAAGCCGCCTGAAAAAGCGCACGTTGTTTGAAATGGATGAAACGCCAGAAATTCTGGCTGTGCAAAATGAATATCTGCGCCTTGCTGCCCAGCTTTGGGCCGGCGTTGAACCACAAGACGCAAAGCCGATGAAAGACCGTGATATTTTTGATTTTCTGGGTTTTGATTGAGGGGGATTGTTTGATGTCGACACAATATCTCACACGGCGCACAGAAATTGAAACCTACTTTGACCGTACCGCGGTTAAAGCGTGGGAACGGTTGACCTCTGATGCGCCCGTTAGCGGCGTTCGTGCCCGCGTAAGGGCAGGGCGCGATGAAATGCGCAAAACATTGTTGTCTTATCTGCCAGATGATTTGCGTGGATTGAGAATTCTTGATGCTGGCTGCGGCACCGGTGCCTTGGCAGTGGCTGCCGCTGAACGTGGCGCCAGTGTAACGGCTATTGATCTATCACCACAGTTGGTGGATGTGGCCCGCGATCGTTTGCCGCCGAACTTGGATGTGAATTTCCTCTCAGGCGATATGCTAGACCCGAAGCTTGGCACATTTGATTACGTTGTGGCGATGGATTCAATCATTCATTATCGCACCCCCGACATGATCAACATTATTTCTGGCCTTTCAAAAATGGCCACCAAGGGAATGATTTTTTCATTCCCACCGCGCACTGTTCCACTGGCGCTATTATGGGGTGTAGGCAAACTTTTTCCGCGTGGCGATAAATCGCCTGCCATTGAGCCCCAGCCGCCCAAAAAATTGCGCGCAGCCTTGGCGAAAATTGACGGGATAAAATTGGGCCGCAGCCACCGTGTAGCCACCGATTTTTATATTTCTGAAGCTTTGGAGCTTTGCAAATGATACGCATAAACACCATGTGGCAAGCCTTGGGCCCGCGCTTTTTACCCTTTGCCGATGCGGCCACCGTTGAGTTTCCATTGTCCAGGCTGTTGCGCCTTTCGCTGTTTCAGGTAGCGGTGGGCATGTCGATGGTATTGTTAACCGGCACATTAAACCGCGTGATGATTGTGGAACTTGGTGTTCCTGCATGGTTGGTGGGTCTGATGGTGTCTCTGCCCTTGTTGTTTGCACCTTTTCGGGCGTTGATTGGTTATAAATCAGACAATCATAAATCGGTGCTGGGCTGGCGGCGCGTGCCTTACATGTGGTTTGGCACCATGATGCAATTTGG
>JAYUHQ010000196.1:0-1612 GCA_043766895.1 Aestuariivirga sp. | reverse complement strand
CATTGTTACACCGCCACTGGTGCGGAAATTGCCGCATCGGGCGCATAGCCGACAATTTCAAAATCCTCAAAGGCAAAATCTTCAAGCGATTGAACATCACGCTTGATGATGAGCTTTGGCAGAACATGCGGCGTTCGTGCCAGTTGCATTTCTGCCTGCTCCATGTGGTTTGAATAGAGGTGAGCATCACCCAGCGTGTGGATAAATTCACCAACCCGCAAACCCGTGACGTGGGCTACCATATGCGTTAGCAAAGCATAAGATGCAATGTTGAACGGCACGCCCAAAAAAATATCAGCGGAACGTTGATAAAGCTGGCACGATAATTTTCCATCAGCCACATAGAATTGAAACAGACAGTGACAAGGCGGAAGCGCCATTTTGTCCACATCAGCAGGGTTCCAAGCAGTCACCATCAAGCGGCGCGAATCTGGCGGGGTTTTAATGCGTGAAACAACCTGCCCCAGTTGGTCTAACGTTGCGCCATCGCGCATGGGCCAAGAGCGCCATTGTGCCCCATAAACCGGGCCCAAATCGCCATTGGCGTCTGCCCATTCATCCCAAATGGAAACCTTGTTGTCTTTCAGATATTTGATGTTGGTTTCGCCACGGATGAACCACAACAGCTCATAAATGATCGAGCGCAAATGCAGCTTTTTGGTGGTAACCAGCGGAAAGCCATTGGCAAGATTATAGCGCGATTGGTGGCCGAAAACCGATTTCGTGCCTGTTCCCGTTCGGTCAGTTTTAACAACGCCATGGTCAAAAACATGGCGCATCAAATCAAGATATTGTTTCATAAAAACCAACATAGTGGTTCGTTATGATTCCGCAAAATAAAAGCGGCAAGGCCCAAATGGATCCCGCCGCTAAACTCAATCTGTCGCAATCAACCGGCTAATTTGCCCAAATTTCCAGTGGCTTCGGCAACAAGATAGTAAACTGTAACACGATGCTTGGTGCGATCAGCCTTCATTTTTTCGCCAGCAGCGCGCACGGCTGCTTCTGCCGGCCCAGCGGCCATGCCAAGTTTCTTGGCGCAAAACCCATCAACCACACGTTTAACTTCTGCCGGGTCGGTCATCGAAACATATTGTGAATCTTTGCCCTTCAACGCAATGCCACAATATTTTACGATTGCATCAACTGCAGCGGCATTCACGTTAGAGGCATATTTTTTTACGTCTTCAATATAGTCAACCATTAATCCCCCCCAATATGGGTTTTTCACAACCAAGCGGCTGCGAGTACAACTCTAGCATTGCAATTGAGACAAGAAAAGCCAAGAATTGTGCCCTTTATTTTTGCAGTCAGACCCCCTATATCAACGGTGTCAGCCTTCGCAAGAAGGTTTGACTATGGTGATAAACGGCTAACGCAATAAGCTTTTCGGACCCGGGGGCAGTACCCGGCGCCTCCACCAAAGTTGATTGCGGAGCAAGCAACGTCGGGCCCGCAAGCGGATTTTCTGAAATCCGCGACAGGGCCCGGCGGCAAGCTCCGTAAATCCACTTTGATGGGGGCGAAACAGGATCGACGAGGGTGTAAAGGTTGGTTTTTTGCCCGTGATGGTTCCGACGTGTCGGGCTAATTTCTAGTTGCAAACGATAAC
>JAYUHQ010000195.1:0-4485 GCA_043766895.1 Aestuariivirga sp. | reverse complement strand
AAAGGCCAGAAGCTGTAACGCGCAATCATAAAGCAAGAACGCGCCCAAGGCAGGCCCACAATGGTCAGCGCCATAATCACGCCCGCCAACAGCCATGCTAGGCCAGCAACAAAACCACCCAGCACGAACCACAACACATTCAAAATGAAGATCATGACATTATCCTCCAGTTGCGTAAGGATATGGGAATGAACGACAGATAATTCAAGTTCGCAAGTTTGCGCCAACCGCCTTTTGCGCGGTGGCCACAATTTTGGCAGACAAGGTTTCAATTTCCGCTTCGGTTAATGTCTTGTCACGCGGCTGTAATGTAACTTCCACCGCCAAAGATGTTTTTCCATTTTCCAGTTTGTAAATATCAAACACGTTTGCATCACTGATCAGAACTTTATCAACGCCTTTCACCGCTTTGAGCAATTCTGCGGCTTGCACTCTATCATCGACCACGAAAGCAAAATCGCGCGACACGGGCATGAGATCAAAATTCATCAAGGCGGCACGAGCAGCTGATTTTGATTTTGTTGCCGGCAAGGCATTGAGAATAATTTCAAAGGCAACCAAGGACCCTTTAACATCCATTGCCGCCAAAACGCGGGGATGAATTTCACCAAAGAATGCCAACTTGTTTTGCGGCCCCATTTGAACGGTGCCGGAACGGCCAGGATGGAACCAAGCTGGCGCGCCCGCCACAATTTGCGGTGCAGCAATGCCACAGGCTTCAATCACAGCCAACACATCAGCCTTCACATCAAAGGTATCAACAGTGCGGGTGCCGCCATGAACGTTGCGCGGGTTATATGCGCCACGCCTAATGCCTGCAGCGCGCAAGGTTTCATCAGTTGGCTTATCGCCCGCATAGGCATGGCCCACTTCGGCCAACATCAAATCGGCAAAGCCGCGCGCAATGTTGCGACCTGCAGCGGCAATGAGATTTGGCAACAATGAAGGGCGCATATCGGTCAACTCTGACGAAATTGCATTGCTGAGTTTTAACTCATTTTGCCCGCCGCCAAAAAGCTTGGCATGGGCTTCGGGTATGAAAGCCCAAGTGACAGCTTCATTAAAGCCGCGCGTGGCCAAGGTACGCCGTGCCGCCAGCATGCGCTTTTGCAATGGGTTTAAAACGGGCCGCGCAATGGCGTTGGGCCTGTCCATCGGCGCTGAGGCAATTTTATCCAAACCATAAATGCGACAAATTTCTTCAACCAGATCAGCCTCGCCCTTCACATCGGGCCGCCAGCTTGGCGGATTGCACACGCCATCGTCAGAAACAGTGAAACCAAGATCCCGCAGAATACGCAATTGCTCCGTCCACGGAATAATGACACCGCCGAGTGATTCAACGCGGGTTTTGCGAAGGGTATAGGAACGCGATGTATCAGGCGCAGCACCAGCAATCACCAACTCCGAAGCCTCGCCGCCGCATAATTCCAAAATCATGCGTGTGGCCAATTCAGCGCCTGTTTGTGTAAACGCCGGATCAACACCGCGTTCAAAGCGATAACGCGCATCTGAATTGATGGAAAGTTTGCGGCCTGTGGCAGCCGTGCGCTGGGGGTCAAAATAAGCGGCTTCAAGAAACACATTCGTGGTGGTTTCAGAACAGCCCGAAGCCTCACCGCCCATAATGCCCGCAATGCCTTCAGCGCCACGTTCATCGGCAATCACCGTCATGGTGCTGGTCAGCGTGTAAGTTTTGCCATCGAGGGCCAGAATTGTTTCGCCATCTTTGGCGGGGCGTGCTGAAATATGTCCATGGGTCTTGTCTGCATCAAACACATGCAGAGGCCGCGCATAGGTGAAGGTGATGTAATTGGTGATGTCCACCAGAGTTGAAATGGGACGAAGGCCAATCGATTTCAATCGCGTCTGCAGCCAAGCAGGCGATGGCCCATTTTTCACACCCTTGAAATATCGCCCCACAAACAGTGGGCAAGCCTCAGTGTTTAAAGAAACAGAAATGGGCGATGTGAATGTGCCTTTCACAGGCGTGGCGTTCACTGGTTTTAAAGTTCCAAGGCCCTTGGCCGCCAAATCCCTCGCCAGACCATGAATGCCTAAAGCGTCTGGCCGGTTCGCCGTCACCTTGATGTAAATCATCGGGTCATCCAACCCTAAGGCCACAACAGCAGGTGTGCCCACCGGCCAATCACCCTGCACATCAATAATGCCATCATGTTCTTCTGAGAGCAGCAACTCACGCTCAGAACACATCATGGCTTGGGATTCTTGACCGCGAATGGAACCCAATTGCAAAACATCTTTGGTGGCGGGGATCACAGCGCCGGGCAACGCTATAATTGCCTTCATACCAGCGCGAGCATTGGGCGCGCCACAGACAACTTGTTTGATGCCTTGATTAGTTTCCACTTTGCACAGCCGCAGCTTATCAGCATTGGGGTGTTTTCCAGCTTCCAACACATAAGCCACTTTGAATGCAGCGAGTTCTTGCGTGCGGTCGGTGACTTCCTCAACCTCCAACCCCACACCCACAAGCCCATCAAGGATTTGTTGCAGCGAAGCGGTCGTGTCGAGATGTTCTTTGAGCCAGGAGAGAGTGAATTTCATTTTACGGAGTCCGAACTTTTATCATCCGTCATCCCGACGAAAGTCGGGACCCAGACTTGGGTTGAGGAAAATGTTTGAAGCTTGCGGTGCGTGGCTAAGCTGGGTCCCGACTTTCGTCGGGATGACGGGGTTTGGGCGGCTATCGCGGGCGAGGACAACTAAGACAGTCCTCCCGCCAATGTGGGCACTTGTAGGCTGCGGAAGCCGTAGTGCCTGAGCCATCTGAGATCGCTTTCGAAGAAGGCGCGCAAATCGGGGATGCCATATTTTAACATAGCGATGCGGTCGATGCCCATGCCAAACGCGAAGCCTTGGTATTTGTCGGGGTCTAACCCACCAGCGCGGATCACATTGGGGTGCACCATGCCTGAGCCTAAAATTTCCATCCACTTATCGCCGGTGCCCAGCTTCAACACGCCACCTTCACGGCTGTATTGAATATCCACTTCCATCGAAGGTTCGGTGAAAGGAAAATGGCTGGCACGAAAGCGCATGTTCACATTATCAATTTCAAAAAACGCTTTGCAGAACTCTTCTAAAATCCATTTCAAATTTCCAAGATGAGTTTTCTCATCAATCACCAAGGCTTCCACTTGGTTGAACATGGGTGTGTGCGTCATATCTGAATCTGAGCGGAACGTACGGCCCGGTGCAATGATGCGGATCGGCGGTTTGCTCGATAACATGGTACGGATTTGCACTGGGCTTGTGTGCGTGCGCAAAACCATGCGGCTGCCATCAGGCTTTTCGTTGAAATAGAATGTATCATGCTCTTGGCGGGCCGGATGATCTGGCGGCATGTTGAGCGCATCGAAGTTATGAAAATCATCTTCAATATGCGGGCCTTCAGCCACTGAGAATCCAAGATCACCAAATATCTGCACCACCTCTTCCCACACTTGGGAGACGGGATGAATGGTGCCGGAATTTTGTGGGCGGATGGGCAAAGTCACATCAATTTTTTCGGTAAGCAAACGTGCTTCCAACGCCGCCTCGCCCAACACCGCTTTGCGAGCGGCCAAAGCTTCGGAAACTTTATCTTTCAGCACATTGAGTGCCGCACCCGCGGCTTTGCGTTCATCAGGCGCCATTTTGCCAAGGGCCGACATTTGTTCAGAGATCGAGCCTTTTTTGCCCAATGCTGAAACGCGTATGGCTTCAACGCCCGCTTCATCAGAGGCCGCAGAGATTTGGGCAAGAATTTCTTGTTCTAAAGACATGATGTTCCTGAAATAAAAAAGACCGAGCACACAAGCGTTCAAACGCTCATTATGCCCGGTCAAGGTCGTTAGAAATTGTGAAACTTAAGCAGCTTGTGCTGCTTTTGCCTTTTCAACCAACACAGCAAATGCTGCTGCATCATGCACCGCAAGATCTGCGAGAACCTTGCGGTCAACCACAATTCCGGCCTTGTCCAGGCCGTAGATAAATCGGCCATAGGTCATGCCCAATTCGCGGGTGGCCGCATTGATGCGCTGAATCCACAAGGCGCGGAAATTGCGCTTCCTTGTGCGACGATCACGATATGCATATTGGCCGGCTTTTTCCACGGCTTGCACAGCAACGCGGAAAATGTTTTTGCGACGGCTATAGTAACCTTTCGCGGCCTTGATAACTTTTTTATGAGATTTGCGAGCGACAACGCCGCCTTTAGTCCGTGGCATAGTTTAAGCCCTCCCTTAACGTGCGTATGGCATGTGAACGCGCAACAGGTTTGCATCACCTGGAGCGAGAATCATTGTGCCGCGTTGGTTACGGAGTTGCTTTTTCGTGCGCTTAATCATGCCGTGGCGTTTGCCAGCAGCACCAGCACGAACCTTGCCAGAGGCAGTCATTTTAAACCGCTTTTTGGCGGATGACTTGGTTTTCATTTTGGGCATTTTGCTTTATCCTAATAGCGTTAAACATCGCCGCCAT
>JAYUHQ010000194.1:0-1615 GCA_043766895.1 Aestuariivirga sp. | reverse complement strand
GATTTTACAAATATGAACAGTAAGTTCTTGACAGTCATATTTTTCCATTGTCATCTCATCATAACAACGGAGTGGGCAATCAATGCTCATCGAATTTCAGGGAATAACCAAACGTTTCGGCGGCACGACTGCTCTCAGTAATGTTTCAATAAGCTTAGCTGCGGGTGAAATCTTGGCGTTGCTTGGTGAAAATGGCGCAGGCAAATCCACGTTGATTAAATCATTGGCTGGTATTCATAAACCAGAAGAGGGGCGAATACTCTTCAAGGGCACAGATTATGTGCACACGCCACCCAAGCCCAATGAAAAACAACGTGTTTCTTTCATCCACCAAGATTTGGGTCTGGTGGAATGGATGAGTGTGGGTGAAAATGTGGGCCTTGCCCAAGGTTTTTCACGCAAAGGCAAATTGATTGATTGGAAGGCCACGGAAGCGCGCGCCGCAGAATCATTGAAGCTTGTGGGCTGCAATTTTGATCCTTCACGCCGCGTACAAGATTTAAGTCGTACCGAAAAATCTCTCGTGGCCATTGCGCGTTCACTGGCCGCTGATGCGGATGTGCTGGTGTTGGATGAACCCACGGCCAGCCTGCCTGCTGATGAGGTTGAACGCCTGTTTGTAGTTTTGCGGTCTTTGAAGGCGCGTGGCGTTGGCATGATCTATGTTTCCCATCGCTTGGATGAAATTTTTAAATTGGCAGATCGTGTGGCCGTGCTGCGTGATGGAAAATTGGTGGGCAATGCCGACGTTAAATCCACCACGCCCGCCGAGCTTGTGAACATGATTGTGGGCCGCGAGGTGAAGGAACTTTATCATCGTGGCCAAAAGCGCGATGGTGCTGAAACTTTACAAGTCTCAAACCTTGTCACACATAATGCAGGCCCGGTGTCTTTCACCGCGCGTGCTGGCGAAGTGTTAGGGCTGGTTGGCCTGCGCGGTGCGGGGCAAGAAGATGTGGGCCGCTGTTTATTTGGCGCCATGGAACATCAGGGCCAAGTTATACTCGAAGGCAAAACGCTTGATCTTTCATCGCCCACCGCAGCGTTAAACCAAGGTGTGGGGCTTGTGGCGCGTGATCGCACAGAAGAAAGTGTCGCACTTTCACTTTCAATTCGTGAAAATATGTTTCTCAACCCGTGGAGCATCGGTCGAACGCTCATGTCGTTTATGACGCCGTTTAACGAAGTCGAAGCGGCTCGGGAAATTGGCGACACTGTGGGCCTAAGACCGAATGATCCACATTTGCCGGTGGAAGCTTTGTCTGGCGGCAACCAACAAAAAGTGGTGGTGGGCCGCTGGCTTGCCACAGGTCGCAAAGTTTTAATTGCTGAAGATCCAACCGCAGGTGTGGATGTGGGGGCCAAGGCTGAAATTTATCGCCTCATCGCCAAGGCTCTCGAAAGCGGTCTAACGGTGATTGTTGTGTCAACAGATTTTGAAGAGGTGGCAAATATTTGTCACCGCGCTTTGGTGTTTTCGCGTGGTATTATCACTGCTGAAATAACCGGCAAAAACTTAAACACTGAAAACTTGATCCACGCCGCATCTGCATCTGAGGCCGCATAATGAATTCAATCCAGTCAACCGCATTAGAGCCAACCCGCTATGAATTGC
>JAYUHQ010000193.1:0-4492 GCA_043766895.1 Aestuariivirga sp. | reverse complement strand
GGCCGCGATGGAATCACGCTTCACTTACGACGGTGCTGGACGATTGTGCAGCTATGACAAATTTTAGCCATATTTGCAATTGCGATTTGATGGAAAGTGAATGATGTAATTGAGTGGCGTTACTCAGAATTTTGATGTTTTCGGCTAAAAATAAACATAATCCTATTTAGCAAATAAAGCTTTACAGCGCGCGCTGGATGTGCAATATTTACCAAACTCCACACTAGAGTTCAAAATTCCACACCCTGCCCCAACAAGTCTTGCAAGCCCAAGAAGACGACGTTGAGGCGGCGACTGAATGAGGCCCATAAGGACAACTTATTCCATGTGGCAGCAGCCAAATGGGGAAATGAAAGGTTTGCATTCATGCCATTACGGCAAAGCTCTAAAGGGCTTTTTCTTCACGTGCAGTTGCGGCCAACGCTGCGGGGCAGAATTATCTTGCGGTAAAAGTTACAAAACCCGCAGACAGGGGGGCGGCCAACCAAGCCGTTGTTGAAACCTTGGCCAAAGCCATGAGGATTGCAAAATGTTCTTTTCGTCTCATCTCTGGCGAAACTTCGCGGGAAAAAGTGTTGGAAATATTAGACAATGTTGAAACTGTGAAGGCCTATTTAAAAACGCAAGGAATGTAGTAGGAACTGGGATTACGGTGACACTGCACTTAATTGACAGCGTTACTTTCCTGCTCTATCATTCATCCCATGTCTCGTCTTGCCCGCGTTGTTCTTGCTGATCAGTTTCACCTTGTTTCCCAGCGCGGTAATGGGCGGCAACGGGTTTTCTTTTCTGATGATGATTATGGGTTTTATCTTCAGCTTTTGACTAAGGCTTGCGCTGAATTTAAAATCACCTGTGCGGCCTATGTGTTGATGCCCAATCATGTGCATCTTATTCTGGTGCCGAAAAAGGCTGAGAATTTGAGCAAGGCGATGGCCTTCGTGCATCGCGCTTATGCGGGCTATAGCAATGCCAAGCGCAAGAAAACTGGCCATTTTTGGCAGGGCCGTTTTGCCTGTGTGGCGATGGATAATGTTTATGCCGTGGCGGCTTTGCGTTATGTTTTGTTGAACCCTGTGCGCTCCAAATTATGCGCCAAGCCGGAAATGTGGCCATGGTCTTCGGCGCAGGCCTATGTGGCGGGCAGAGATGATGGCCTAACGCGGCGCGAATCCTATGCGGAACTTTGCCCCAATATCAAAGCCCTGCTGCAACCCAGCCCAGAGAAAGACATGGCGGAAGAGCTTTTGCGCAAAGCTGAATCCATCGGCCGCCCCTTGGGCAGCGCTGCGTTCTTAACACGGCAAGAACGCAAACTGGGCCGCACATTAAAACCCGCCAAACGCGGACCAAAGCCCGCGAAGGACGGAGAATAAAGTGCAGTGTCACCGTAATTCGTAATTTTGTCGCCCTAATTCAAATAGACCATATATTATTTTCTCACCAGGCGATTGGAATAAATTATGCAGAACGCTAAACTTCTTACAGAACCAGCAAATTTTGCGGTCGTTCAATTGCCAAATAGGGCATTTCCAGGAGTAGTCATTCAAGGTGATAGTTTACATAATATGGTGAGCAACTTAAAATTCGCAATTGCCAACTGTGGCGTAAACGAAGATCAAGAGGTCAGGTATGCTCTCATAACTATAGAAGAGCAGCTCTCCGAAGCGCTCGCACAATATGTTCAGGTTTGTACTAGCAACTCTATTGCATTGCCATTTGCGAGTTAGCGGAGTGACTAACACAAAACAAATGGAACTATTGGATTACAGTGACACTGCACTTCATTGTCAGGCGCGGTCACCTGCTCTGTCATTCTTTCCATCTGCCGACTTGCTGGCGTTGTGAAACCTCATTTCCTCTTCATGGCCGTGGGCTGGCGATTGAATAGCTCTCACGCAGTTGTGACTGATTTAGGATTTGTTTTCAATTCAGCTGCCCCTAAAACATAGTTTGCAAGTGAGAATCATTTGCAAATGAATGGAGTGAGAAATTGGAACAAGAGCCGATTAAAGGCACACTTTCGCGAAGCAGTGATTGGATTGGCCGTTGGTCTGAGATTATTGTTGGCTCTAGTTTTGGCGCGGCAATTCTTTATTCACTTTTTTGGGGCGCTTTTCAATCATTGGCGGTTGGTCATTTCATCTTGAATGAAAGCCGGTTTGTGGCCGCCGCCAGCCCAAGCGAAGGCAGTGTTGTCACAATAAACACAAGCCCACCGAACACCAAAAAAACAGCGAGTGAAGACGCTGATCCCCCTGCAATTGGCGACGCCATGGAAATTTGGTATGGCTCTGCCGTGCATCAGAGTTGGCTGCACCCTTGCGTTTTGAATTTTGAATTCACTGGCAAAAACTTACCAACTATCAACTTGGATCTGATCGGCGTTTAAACCCACGCGAAGCAAAATATTTGCCGAACTATGGCTTTGCAAAAAACCCCAAATTACCTGGGCCTTATATTTATGTGCATTTTGAATCTGCTTTCGGCACATCGCACAGCTATCAATTGGACTATCATTTCAAACGCGATGCGGCAGGCAAAGTGATTGGTGAGTTGCCAGAACTTGAAACATTTGCTGCCACTGCTGTGGCCCAACCTTCGGTTTGGGAATGTATTACGCTGGTTTTCGTGGGTGGCGGATTTAAGATCGTTGATTTTTCAGATTTCAGCTTTGCCAAAACCGCTGAAACTGCTGCCACAGGCCAATAACGCAAGATTGTGAAGACAGTGCATCTCTGTGCAGGTCATCCTAATTTGTTACAATCGCCCTGCTCCGCAACCACACCACACCCAACATAACTGCCGAGAGCGGCATTACGATCAAAGCCACGCTGGCCCAGCCGAAATGGCTTAACATTTGTCCTGAACCTGCTGAGGCAATTGCCACCATCAGAGAAACACCGAAGTTGTTGACGGCTTGCACTTTGGCGCGTTCAGCGGGCCTGTAGGTTGTGGTCAACATTGTTGTGCCGCCGATGAAGCCAAAGTTCCAACCCAGCCCCAGCAAGATGAGGGCAATGGCGAAGTTGGCAAAATTGATCCCTGCCAAAGCGGCCACGCCTGCGCTGATCAAAATGGCCATGCCGATGCCGGTGATCAGGTTCACGCCAAAGCGCTTGATCAACAGCCCCGTGAAAAAGCTTGGCACAAACATGGCCAACACATGCCATTGAATAACCCAGATTGAATCATTGGCACTGAACCCACAAATTTTCATGGCAACGGGGGCTGCTGTCATCATCAAATTCATCAGGGCATAAGACAAAATTGCGGTGGCCATTGCGATGACAAGTTTTGGCTGTTGCAACAGTTCAGGCCAGCTGCGTTGCGGGCCTTGAATTTCAGATTGGCTGGGCTTTGCCACGCGCATAAACCAAAAAACAATCAGGCTTAAAACTGCAAAAACAATCACGGCCACATAAGTGCCAGCAAATGTGAAGGGGGCCAGCAGATCACGCGTTTGGCTTGAAATCAAAGTGCCAGCGATTGCAGCGACAACACCACCGGTAAGCACCCAAGAAATGGCCACCGATTTGTCTTGCGGGCCAGCCGCCTCTGCCGCCGTGAAGGCATAAAAACTCGACGTGGCCTGAAGCACGCCTTGCAGCATTGCGCCCACGCAAAACAGATAGAAGTTGCTGTGATAGATCGCCCACACGGAAATGAGTGCGCCGATGATGCTTGATAATGCGCCCACCACAAACACGGGCTTTCGGCCATAAATTTTCATCAAGGCCGAAGCCGGATAAACCGCCAGCATGGAACCCACCACAAAGCTGGTGACGGGCCATGTGGCATAGCCTTGGTTGGGGGCCAGCATTAAACCGACCAAAGGGCCGGTGGCAAAAACCGTGATCACGGCACATGAATAAAGTGATTGGGCGATGGCCAACAATAAAATTGTGGTGCGCGGCGCTTGGGCCGCACTCATGCGGCGAATTCTTCAGGCCTGCGGGCACGGGCCAAGGCGTTTAACACGGCGTTGGTGAGGTTTGGTTCTTCACCATCGAAAAACGCAGCGGCCACATTGACATATTCATTGATGGCGACTTTTGCTGGCACATTTTCCTTGAACATAATTTCAAAGGCCCCTGCCCTGAGAATGGCGCGCATGATGGCGTTAACGCGGTGAAGCGGCCAATCCTTGTCCAGCTGTTTGTCAACCGTGGGGTCTATCAACGCCTGTTCACGAAACGCACCTTCAACCACATCCCTCAGATGTTTAAAATCAGCCTCGCCACATTGGCCATCATCAAAATTTTCGCCAACCACGCGGGATGAAAATTGCGCCAAGGTTTCGCCAAGATCTGCGTTACCAATGTCGAGTTGATAAAGGGCTTGAACTGCACCCAAACGGGCGGCGGAACGGGCGATGGGTGGTTTGCGCGGTGTTGTCATGTTGCGGCTTGCAATAGAGTGATCCGCCAATTAAGACAACCCCGCTGGAATGTTCCAGTAACTCTCAGGGCGGGGCGAAATTCCCCACCGG
>JAYUHQ010000192.1:0-29274 GCA_043766895.1 Aestuariivirga sp. | reverse complement strand
TCATGTTGGGCAATCGGCGCATTCGTTTGGAAGCGTGGCGTTCGGCGCAAGAGCAAGCAGCAACGGCTGCTGCCAATATGTTGGGTTTGAACAAAGTGCACAATTATGTGCCGTGGTTTTGGTCTGATCAATATGATCTGTCGCTGCAAATTGCGGGGCAGGCAGATCTTGGCCCTAATACCATCACGCGCATTCCCGCTGAAGGGGCTCTTGTGCTGTTTCACATGGCGGAAGATGGAGCGATTAAAGGTGCATCGGGCATTGGCATCGGCAACGCTATTGGTCGCGATATTAAAGTGGCTGAAATGCTGATTGCAAAAAATGCCAAGCCTTCGCCTGAAATATTGGCAGACGCAGCCCAACCTCTCAAAGCTCTTCTCAAAGGATAGTTCATGGCTCGCAAAAAACCGACCGTCGCAGATATTCGTGCCAACAAAGGCAAATATCAATATACGATGATGCGTGTAGAAAATTGGGATGAATTGGCTGCGGCCGAGGCAGCGGGCATCGATATGTGTTCAGTGCCGCCCGAACTTTTAGCACAAAAGAAATTCCGCGATATTGGTCCTTCGATTTTTGCCGTGCCCGGCGTTTCTCTTTATGACAACTCTGGCACCACCGATGATTTTTTGCGCTGGGGTTATAAAATGCTAAGCCATGGGGCAGACGCAGTTTATTGCGCGGCGTCGCTGCAGACTGTGCGCCGGATGGCTGACGAGGGCATTCCCGTAATTGGCCACACTGGCCTTATTCCATCAAAGGCTACGTGGACGGGCGGTTTTAAGGCAGTTGGCAAAACCGCTGAACAAGCACTTCAAGTTTATGAACTTGTCAAACGCTATGAAGATACGGGTGCCTTTGGTGTTGAAATTGAAGTGGTACCTGCTGAAGTTACCGCAGAAATCGCCAAGTACACAAACTTGTTTCTGGTTTCAATGGGAGCAGGTGTTGGCGGAGACTGCCAATATCTTTTCGCTGATGATGTCCTTGGCCAAAACACAGGCCATATTCCACGGCATGCAAAAATCTATCGCAACTTTGCTGAAGAATTCGCACGTTTGCAAAAACAACGTATCGCTGCCTTTAGCGAATTTGTAAACGATGTGAGAACTGGAGCTTATCCAGAAGACAAACACTTGGTTGGCATTACAAAAATCGAACTTGAAAAATTTACAAAGTCACTTCCAAAGAAATAACGGAGAATAAAACGATGATCAGATTTGGCGTTATTGGTGCCGGCCGCATTGGCAAAGTACATTCAGCCACAATTGCTGCAAACCCCAAGGCAAAACTTGCTTATATTGCCGATGCCGTGCCAGCCGCTGCTGAAGCCTTGGCCAAGCAATATGGAGCGAAGGTGGCTTCTGTCGACGAAATTATGAAGGCCAAAGATGTGGACGCCGTTTTGATTGGCTCGCCCACAGGTTTTCATGCTGAACAAATTCAAGCAGCTTCCAACAATGGCAAAGCCATCATGTGCGAAAAGCCCGTATCGCTGGATGTGGCCAACATTCATGAAACGTTGAAAGTTGTTGAAAAAAACAAGTCAACATTGATGATCGGATTTAACCGCCGTTTTGATCCTAACTTTGCTGAACTTGAACGCCGCATTCGCGCAGGCGCCGTGGGCGAAATTGAAATCGTAACTGTCATCTCGCGCGACCCAAATCCACCACCACCATCATATGTTAAAGGCTCAGGCGGGTTATTCCGCGATATGATGATCCATGATTTTGACATGGCACGCTTTTTGATGGCCGAAGAGTTTGTTGTGGTGCAGGCGCTTGGTTCATCTCTGGTTGATAAGGGCATTGGCGAAGCCGGCGACGTGGACACGGCCGCTGTACAAATGCAAACGGCTTCGGGCCGCATTGCTGTTATCACCAATTCACGCCGCGCCACTTATGGCTATGATCAACGGATGGAAGTGCATGGTTCAAAAGGCATGCTCACCGCGGCCAACGTTCATAACACCACAGTGCAATTGCACACAGGTGCGGGATCACAGGCTGATCCGGTTCAGAACTTCTTCCTTGAACGTTATTTCCAAGCTTACACCAACGAGTTGAACACTTTCATCAGTGCTGTTGAAACCGGCGATCGCAATCCTAAACCATCAGGCTTCGATGGTTTGCAAGCTGGCGTTCTTGCTGATGCGGCCACATTGTCGTGGCAAACCGGAAAACCTGTTAAAGTTTAACGCCAAAAACAAAGGGCTCCCAACCAGGGAGCCCTACGCACAAACTGGAGTCCCGGGACGCAGTACCTGATCCGGGAAAACCTCTGACACTGGCTGTGACGCCAACGCGTGTCGTGAGAATGAAAATAACGCAAAGTGGTTTCGAAACCCTTTCTGCCTAAAAAATTTGCATTAACAGACACTTACTGATGCGTGCGAAAGCGGTGCAAAGCGTGCCAAAAAGGCACAAATTGCGAAAATATGACAAAAATAAAAAAGATTTATTTCAGCTCTTCACATTCCGCCGAACTGTGTTAGAAGCCGCGCAAGCGACAACAACAAGTTTCGCGGGATGGAGCAGCCCGGTAGCTCGTCAGGCTCATAACCTGAAGGTCGTCAGTTCAAATCTGGCTCCCGCAACCAAATTAAAACCTTCGAAATCGCATGTCGATTTCGAGGGTTTTTTTGCAGCGCAGCATTTCAACAGCGCTATAAAAGTGGCCTATGTCACGTTGACTTTACAGCAAGAGTGATCGAAATGAGGGCGTCTGCTCTAAAGGATATATGGCGTTGAAAGTCAAAACTGCAAAACAAGAAAATGCTCGTCCGTTTTATGCCCGCCATTCGAAAGAGCAATTGCGCAATGCGTTGCGGCGCATGTGGTTGATTAGACGATTTGAAGAAGTGGCCGAAGATTCATACGTCCGTGGTTTGACGCATGGCACGATGCATTTATCAATTGGACAAGAAGCTTCTGCGGTTGGCATTTGTATGGATTTGACCAACGCTGACTATATCACCTCTACCCATCGTGGGCATGGCCATTGCATTGGCAAAGGCGCTGAAGTGAAATTCATGTTTGCTGAATTTTTCGGCAAGGAAGAAGGCTATTGTCGCGGGCGGGGTGGTTCAATGCATATTGCTGACCCAGCAACCGGCAATTTGGGTGCCAATGGAATTGTGGGTGGCGGCTTGCCTTTGGCAACAGGCGCTGCCTTGGCCATTCAACAGCGCAAGGGCCAAGATGTTGCCGTTTGCTTTTTTGGCGATGGTGCCAACAACGAGGGCGCATTTCATGAATCGCTGAACATTGCGGCTGTTTGGAAACTTCCAGTCATTTACGTGTGCGAAAACAATCAATATGGCATGAGCGTTTCAACCGAACGTTCAACCGCTGTGAAAGACATCGCCACCCGGGCTGCGGCCTATAACATGCCCGGCGTGATTGTTGATGGTAATGCCATTGCAGACGTGAACGAGGCTATGATGGCGGCTATCGCGCTGGCGCGCAGTGGGGGCGGCCCCAGTTTGATTGAGTGCAAAACCTATCGCACGCGGGGCCATTCACGTTCAGATCGCAATCGTTATCGCACCAAAGAAGAAATTGACGAATGGAAAATCAAAGATCCAATTCCAGCTTTTGAAAATGAATTGCAAATGTTTGGGGTGTTGAGCTTGGCAGAAGTTGAAGCCGTTCGTGCGCAAGTGGAAACTGAGGTGGCAGACGGTTTTGCTTTTGCCCAAGCTGGCACCAATCCACTGCCCCAATCAGTTTTGCGTGATGTGTATACCCCGGCTGGTGTGGCATGAGCGTTCGCGAACTGTCATTTGCGCAAGCCTTGAATGAAGGTATTGCCCAAGCCATGGAAGCTGATCCGCGCGTGTTTATCATGGGCGAGGATATTGGGGTTTATGGCGGTGCCTTTGGTGTAACCGGCGATCTGGTTCATCGCTTTGGTGAATTGCGCGTGCGCGATACACCCATTTCTGAATTGGGTGGAGCTGGTGTTGCTGTGGGTGCAGCCATTGCAGGGGCGAGACCCATTTATGAATTTCAGTTTTCGGATTTTGTGTCTTTAGCCATGGAACAGATTGTCAACCAAGCTGCTAAAATGCGTTATATGTTGGGCGGAAAAATTTCGGTGCCCGTGGTGTTTCGCATGCCGTGTGGTTCGGGCACTGGGGCCGCAGCGCAGCATTCGCAATCGCTTGAAGCGTGGTTTGGCCATGTGCCGGGTTTGAAGGTGGTTGAACCTTCAACCCCTGAAGACGCCAAAGGCATGTTGCTGGCGGCCTTGGACGACCCTGACCCAGTTTTGATTTTTGAACATAAGCTTCTTTACAAAATGAAAGGCCATGTGCCTGAAGCGATGTATCACACGCCGCTGAACAAAGCTGTGGTGCGCCGCGTGGGCGCCCACGCAACGGTGGCAGCCCTTGGCATCATGGTGCAAAAATGTTTGGACGCTGCTGAAATTTTGGCAGGCGAGGGCATTGATCTGGAAGTGATTGATTTGCGCTGCATCAGACCTATCGATTCAGCGACCATTATCGAAAGCGTTAAAAAAACCACAAGGCTTGCCTGTGTGTATGAGGCCGTGAAAGCCTTTGGCATTGGTGCTGAAGTTAGCGCGCTGATCTGCGAAAGCGAAGCTTTTGATTATCTTGATGCGCCCATTATGCGTTTGGGTGGTTCAGATTCTCCTATACCCTATAGCCCGATTTTAGAAAAAGCCGCAGTGCCGCAGGTTGATGATATTGTGGCTAACCTGCGTGCCTTAGTAACAAAGCGGTATTGAGCCATGGCGACAGAAGTGATTTTGCCAAAAGTTGATATGGATATGTCCACAGGCACTATTTCCAAATGGCATGTGGTTGACGGCGAGGCCGTTCAAAAAGGCCAGCAAATATTTGAAATTGAAACTGATAAATCTGCCATGGAAATTGAAGCGCCTGCCGATGGTATCATACGGATTGGCGGCACAAAAGCTGGAACTGTTTTGCCAATTGGGTCAGTGGTGGCCATGATCTATGGTGCTGGTGAAACGAGTGTTGCGTTTGTGGCACCTGCGGCTGTTGCTGTGGCGGCGCGCGGTTTGAAGTCTCCGCTGATCGAATTGCGATTGCGCGGCAATGACGTTGAAAAAAACTTGACAGAAACGGGGCCAATTCGGGCAACGCCTATGTCTCGTCGTTTGGCGCGCGAACTTGCCATTGAGCTTTCTGCAATTGAAGGCACAGGCCCACAGGGCCGCGTGGTGGCGGACGATGTTTCAACTGCAAAAGCAGATCAGGCGCAAGCTTCTGCCCAACACATCAGAACTGATGGATTGGATGTAAAACCATTTGACGGCATGCGCCGCATTATTGCGCAAAGATTGACGCAAGCAAAACAAACCATTCCACACTTCTATCTAAATGCAACATGCACCATTGATGATCTTCTTGATATGCGTGCACGCATGAACGCGCAGTTGGCTGATGATGAAAAGCTGTCGATCAATGATTTCATAATCAAGGCTTTGGCGCTGGCTTTGCAAAAGGTGCATGGCGCCAATGTAACCTATTCTGAAGGTGGCATTGTTCAACACAGGCACAGCGACATTGGTGTGGCGGTTGCGGTTGAAGGTGGTTTATACACACCCATCATTCGCCAGGCCGAATTAAAAACATTTCGACAAATTTCAGCCGAAATGAAAAACCTTGCCGAGCGTGCGCGCGCGCGCCGATTGACGCCTAGCGACTATCAGGGCGGAACCTCGGCAATTTCAAATTTGGGCATGTATGGCGTGGAACAGTTCACGGCCATTATCAACCCGCCGCAATCCACAATTTTGGCCGTTGGTGCATCGGTTGAACGGTTTATTCCGTTTAACAAGCAACCCCTACTGGTAACGCAAATGTCTATTTCTTTATCGTGTGATCATCGGGTGATAGATGGTTCAGTAGGTGCGCGGTTGATCAAAGCTCTGAAGGCTTTAATCGAGATGCCCGCACTTAATTTGGAATAAAATTCAATAAAGAGATTTTACGTTTTCCAAAACACCGGCAATTGCCGGAATATCTTGAACAGCTATAGCCTTGGTCAACGCATCTAAAAACGGTGACAGCAAAGCGCCCGAAATTTCGAAGAACTCACCTTCCTTGGTTTCTTCCAAGGGTTTTCCTTCTTGGGCCAATAAAAGGGCCAAACAGGCGGTGGCAAAAACTGCAATATTGGGATCGCCCTGATTAAGAAAATCATAGCCAGGTTTTGCGGCCCCGCAACGTGCAATGGGTGCTGCCAAAACAAGTTTTAGCAACACATCGGCCATTGTATTCACGCTGGTTGAATCAGCGCTGCCTGTTGAATTAATTTCAAGTTCGCGGCGTGCGGCCTCAATGCGATGTTCTAAAATCAAATGCGGCGCATTGGCCCCATGATCTAATATATAACGGGCAGCGCGAAAAAAATAAGCCGTGAATTGCGAAGTATATGCGAACTGGTTTTCACGAATGGCTTTGATCACTTCCGTGCGAACCGTTGGTTCAAAGGGCGATGGAAGTTGACGCCATCCAGGGTTCACCAAGCGCACCGAAATATCGGCCGCACGCGACATGCCATGATCAACGCCACGCGCAACACGCGCAACTGCGCGCGACAAAAAAGTGACATGCCTTGGGGTTTTTGCGCCATCGGCGTTTGACAGATCACGCGCATAAAATTGTGCGGCTCGCAAGCCATCGCGCATTCCAGCCGAGATGCAAGCGGCGTGAGTTGCCAAAGTTCCGGTGGATTTGATTGTCGTTGCCATAGAGCTATTTGACCTCTTGACGGTTGGTTTGGCAAGTCACATTGATGTGGCATGTTAACGCCCATTAAAAATGAGATGGATTTAAGCCAAGACATTGTCCACGAGGCGCGACAATTTCGAACCCTTCTGGCTGGTTTTAATCGCAATATTGAATTATTGTATGAAAATCAGGGGCTTAAACCTCAAATTGACTCGGTTGCCATGGCCAAAGCATTTGCCAAATGGCGACAGGCCTTTGACGCTACACGGCATTTGGCAGCCCAAAATCGCGGAGACTTTGTGGTTTTTTCAGCCGGCTTAATGTTGAAAGAATTGCTGTTGGCAAAGCCTTTGAGCGAACAGCCGAAAGTTGAAGCGGCATTGGTGGAGCAATCTTTTGTGCAGTGGCCAGAAGGCTATGCCTATGCCAGCTTTTGCTTATCGGTTGCCCAAGCGGTATTAGACAGGTTGGGCGAGGGCCGCGAAATCAACCAAGCGCTGGCTGATGATCCGGCATTTTGGAATTCGTTCCGCGAGAATGCTGCAGAAGATCCATCAAACGCGATTGCCTACTTTGATTTGCTATGTGGGGTTGAACCCAATTGGAATGGGCCCGATGTGCCATGGTTCAGGCCAGCTTTTGCCAAAAAGAAAATGCTTGAATCAAAGTAATAGCCACACTTTAATCATCACAATCGCTAGGCCTTCGCGGCCAAAAAGCAAAAAACTTGGGGAAAGATTATAATGTCTCAGCAATCTACGTCGCATCGTCATAGTGCATTAACGGGCAATTTGCGCCAAGACCTTGCCCAACGCCAAGATGAATTGGGCAGGCCCATTCGAGTGGGGTTAATCGGCTGTGGCGAAATGGGCACAGATATCGTAACCCAATGTAACTTTATGCCGGGCATTGCTGTAAGCGCCATTGCAGAATTGCGTTCTGGCACGGCGGCCAAAGCGTTCGCCATTTCCGGCCAGTCAACCGATGCCTATAAAGAGGCCAACACCCAATCAGATTTCGACCATGTGATGGAACAGGGCAAAACAGCCGTTACCAATGACGCACAATTGTTGTGCAAGTCGCCCCATGTTGATGTGGTGATTGATGCTACGGGCAGGCCTGGCGTTGGTGCCTCCATTGGGCTGACAGCGATGGAACATGGCAAACATTTGGTGATGATGAATGTGGAAGCCGATGTTTGCATTGGTGCATTTTTGGCCCACGAGGCAAAACGCCTTGGCGTTGTTTACACATTGGGTGCGGGCGATGAACCCTCATCATGCATTGAGCTTATCAACTTTGTGAAAAGCCTTGGCTATCCCATCATCGCTGCGGGCAAGGGCAAGAACAACCCATTAAACATTGAAGCCACACCAGATCTTTATGCCGCTGAAGCCAAGGCCCGCAATATGAATGCGCGCATGTTGGTTGAATTTGTCGATGGTTCTAAAACCATGGTGGAAATGGCAGCCATTTCCAATGCCACGGGCTTGGTGCCAGACAAGCCCGGCATGCACGGCCCCGCCGCAACGCTAGATGAGTTGGCCACAACGCTTTGCCCCATTGAAGATGGGGGTGTGTTAACTCGCAGCGGCGTGGTGGATTATTCAATCGGCAAAGGTGTTGCACCTGGCGTGTTTGTAGTCACCAAAGCGCCCCATGCGCGCATTCATGAACGCATGAACGATTTGAAAATGGGCAAGGGACCATATTTCAAGTTCGTGCGGCCTTATCATCTCACATCATTGGAAGTGCCATTATCGTGTGCGCGCGCTGTGCTCTATCGCGCGGCTGATATGGTGCCGCTGCCTGTGCCAACAAGCGAAGTGTGTGCCCTTGCCAAAAAGGATTTAAAGGTGGGCGACAAGCTTGATTCCATTGGCGAATATACCTACCGCGCGTGGGTGATGACAGTGGCAGATGCTGCACAATCACATGCCGTGCCGTGTATGGTACTTGAAGGGGCCAAGGTGATCAAAGCCATCAAGAAAGGCGAATTGATCACGTCTGCGAACGTGGAAGTTGATCGCAGCGCGCGCATTTATGAATTGAAAGAAATGCAGAATAGTTTACTCAAAAGCATGGGGCACTAGGCTTGGCGCTGATGCGCGTCATTTGCCACCAAGATTTCAAAGCAAGCCCATGGAAGAACGGTGGTGGCACAACCTATGAAATTGCCCGATCGGATGCTGCAGAGAATTTTGGTTGGCGGTTGAGCGTTGCTGATGTGAAAACCAGTGGGCCATTTTCATTGTTTCCCATTCATCGCCGCATTCTTGTTGTGATTGAAGGCAACGGGATGAAATTGGTTTCGGCAACCCGAACGATTGATGCACAGCCCTTGGTGCCTGTTTATTTTTCTGGCCAAGAACCTATCGATGGCCACTTGCAAAGCGGCGTTTGCCGCGATTTTAATTTGATTTTTGATCCACTGCATTACGCGGCCAACGTTCAACTGGTGACAAGCGACGTTTTAAGCGCAGACTATTTTGGGCTCTATGTTCTTGAAGGTTCAGCACTTTGCGAAACTCAATTTGCTGAAGTGGGTGATTTTATTTTTTTCGGTTCTGCCCAATCGGGAAAAGCATCCCTAAGCCCAAGTATCGATTTCAAAGGCCTCGCAGTTTTTATAAAACCGCTTTAAGCCGCGCCTGGGTTTTGCGATAGGCCCTGGTAATTTCATTGCTGGCAATGTGAGCGCCATTTTTAACGCAATGTCGCCCCGCAGACCACACATCTGTTATGATGGAGCGGGTTGAAGCAAACACCCAGCCATCGATCACTTGTTCTGGTTTAAGTCCGGCCAGTTGAATATCATCATCGTTCAGCGCAGTTAAATCTGCCCAGCGGCCGACTTCGATGGCCCCACAATGGCGCTGCAAAGCTTCTGCACCACCAGCGCTGGCTTGGGTATAAATTCGCTCTCCGCTGAACAAAACGTTGCGCTGTTTGTCGCGCAACCTTTGACTATACTCCAATGTGGATAATTCTCCGGTGAGCGAAATACGAATATTCGAATCTGTGCCCAACCCAAATTTTCCACTGGCTTCGATAAACGGTTTGCCGTTAAAAATTCCGTCGCCCAAGTTGGCTTCCGTGAGCGGGCACAAGCCTGCCACAGCACCAGATTTTGCAAGGGCACCTGTTTCAGCTTCCGTCATTTGTGTGGCGTGAACCAAACACCAATTTTTATTGACGTCGCAATTTTGTAAAAGCCATTCCACCGGCCTTTGGCCTTTTGACGCCAAAACATCGTCAACCTCTTTTATCTGTTCAGCCACGTGGATGTGGGTTGGGGAGTTTGGAAATGCGTTTGATAATTCCATCAAATCATGTGCCGAAACTGCGCGAAGCGAATGCGGCGCAATGCCAATACCGCAATCAGCGCCTAGCATTTTTTGAACGCTTGATGCAGCGGATGAATGCAACTTTAAAAATTGGTCGAGCGAATTGCCAAAGCGCAATTGACCGCCGCTTAAGGGCTTTTGGTCAAGCCCGGCAAAAGTATAAAGCACGGGTAAAAGTGTTAAGCCTAATCCGGTTTGCGCTGCTGCTGCTATAATGCGTTCTGAAAGCTCTGTGCGGTTGGCATAGGCCTCGCCATTCTGGCCGTGATGCAGATAATGAAATTCGGCACAGGCACCAAAGCCCTGTTCCAACATTTCCATAAATGCAAAGGCAGCAATTGTTTCAATATCATCTGGCGTTAAATGATCGAGAAAACGATACATCAATGTGCGCCATGTCCAAAAGCTATCGGCATTGTCGCCGCGCGTTTCTGTCATGCCTGCCATGGCACGTTGAAAGGTGTGCGAATGTAAATTGGGCATGGCTGGAATTAATGTGCTGACGCGAACAGCATCCGGTTGGGGTGTGCTTGTGTGTTGCAAATTGGCAATTTTGCCATCTTTTATTTCCACACTGATGTTGTGGTGCCAGCCATCTGGCAGCAAAGCGTGTTTTGCAAAGATCGTGGCCATAACCTGCCCCATTAATATGTCTAGACATATTAATACTAGTGCGTTAGATTTGGTTCTGCAAGCAAAGAAGTGTTCATCATGGCTTCAATTCTGTTCCACAATATTCGTGCTGCCACCATGCAAAGCCATGGGCCATATGGGTTGTTGGACGATGCCGCGATTGCGGTTGAAGATGGGTTGATTGCTTGGGTGGGACAGGCGGGCAAAGTTCCGGCCCAATTTACAAAATTTGAAATGGTTGATGGCCAAGGTCGGCTGGTTACACCAGCGCTGGTTGATTGCCACACCCATGTTGTGTTTGGCGGCAACCGTGCGCGTGAATTTGAAATGCGTTTGCAGAGCGCAAGTTATGAAGAAGTGGCCCGCGCAGGTGGAGGCATTGTTTCAACCGTTGCGGCAACGCGCGGTGCCAACGAAGCCCAATTGCTGGCAGAAGCCTTGCCCCGTGTTGATGCCTTGCTTGGCGAAGGCGTGACAACACTTGAAATTAAATCAGGCTATGGCCTTGATCAGAATACGGAACTGATGATGTTGCGTGTGGCACGGCACATTGAACATGTTCGTAATGTGCGGGTGAAAACCAGCTATCTTGGCGCCCATGCAATTCCACCAGAATATAAGGGGCGCTCAGATGCATATATTCAAGATGTGTGCATTCCAACATTAAGGGCAGCGTATGCTCAGGGTTTGGTTGATGCGGTTGATGGATTTTGTGAAGGCATCGCATTTTCTGTTGAGGAAATTGCCCAAGTCTTTGAAGTTGCAGCATCTCTTGGCATTCCTGTGAAACTGCATGCAGAACAGCTATCAAACTTGGGTGGGGCAAAACTTGCAGCGTCGTTTAACGCTCTTTCAGCTGATCATCTGGAATATCTGGATGAAGCTGGCGTTGTTGCGATGAAGCAAGCAGGCACTGTGGCTGTTATTTTGCCCGGTGCATTTTATACGCTGCGTGAAAAGCAGGCACCGCCCATTGAGCTGTTTCGCAAACACAATGTGCCCATGGCCGTGTCAACAGATTGCAATCCGGGCTCTTCACCGATCACTTCACTTTTGCTCACCATGAATATGGCGGCCACGCTGTTTCGTATGACGCCTGAAGAATGTTTGCGCGGGGCCACGCAGCACGCGGCAGCAGCTTTAGGCCTTGTTGATTGTGGTGTGATTGCTGTGGGCAAACGCGCTGATCTGGCGGTGTGGAATGTGGTCCACCCCAACGAGCTCACCTATCGCATCGGGTTTAACCCGCTTTATCAACGTTATTTCAAAGGCGAATTATGCGCACAATAATCATGAAGTCGGGCCATGTTAAGCTGGCGGATCTTGCTGAAATCTATTGGCATCAACTTCCCGCCAAGCTTCATGTATCGGCGCGGGCACCCGTTGAAAAAGCCGCAATGTTGATTGCAAAAGCTGTGGCGGGCACAGAAGCGGTTTATGGCGTGAACACGGGCTTTGGTAAATTGGCATCAATTAAAATTGCTGCAAAAGATACAGCACAGTTGCAGCGCAATTTAATTTTGTCACATTGTTGCGGGGTGGGTGAGCCAATCTCTCGCAACGTGGCGCGGTTGATGATGGCATTGAAGCTGTTGTCGCTGGGACGCGGCGCTTCGGGTGTGCGTTGGTCAATCATCGCGTTGTTAGAAGGCATGTTGGCCAAAGGTGTAACGCCAGTTATTCCTGCGCAAGGTTCGGTAGGTGCATCGGGTGATTTGGCGCCCTTGGCCCATATGACAGCCGTAATGATTGGTGAGGGTGAGGCTGAATTTCAGGGAAAGACAATGCGCGGCGGCCAAGCCTTGGCAAAAGCCGGCTTAAAGCCAATCGCACTTGGCCCCAAGGAAGGTTTGGCGTTGATCAATGGCACGCAGTTTTCAACCGCATTTGCAATTGCCGGGCTATTGAATATTTGGCGTGCGGCACAAACATCTCTTGTTACTGCGGCCCTTTCAACCGATGCCATCATGGGGTCAACAGCGCCTTTGGAACCTGAAATCCACTTGCTGCGCGGCCACAAAGGGCAAATCGCCGCCGCCACAACAATGCGCAAATTGCTTAATGGTTCAGTCATTCGCGAAAGCCACCGCGAGGGTGATACGCGCGTGCAAGACCCTTATTGCATTCGCTGCCAACCGCAGGTGACGGGTGCTGCCATGGATATTTTAGCCCAAGCGGCAAGCACGTTGACGATTGAAGCCAATGCCGCAACCGATAACCCTTTGGTTTTGACGGCGCGCGGCTTGATTGTTTCTGGCGGTAATTTCCACGCTGAACCTGTGGCCTTTGCCGCCGATATTATTGCACTGGCGGGGGCCGAAATAGGTGCCATTGCCCAGCGCCGGATTGCCTTGATGGTAGACCCCACATTGTCGTTTGATCTGCCACCGTTTCTCACACCCAAGCCCGGTTTGAACTCAGGCTATATGATTGCTGAAGTTACAAGTGCTGCCTTGATGAGTGAAAATAAACACATCGCCATGCCATGCTCTACCGATTCAACGCCCACATCTGCCAACCAAGAAGATCATGTGTCTATGGCCGCCCATGGGGCGCGGCGCTTGATGCGGCTTTCAGAAAATCTCAATCGCATTTTGGGCATCGAGCTTTTGTGTGCCGTGCAGGGAATTGAATTTCGCGCACCTTTGAAAACCAGTGCGCCCTTGCGCAAAGTTGTGGCAGCACTTCGGTCTCATGTAAAAACCTTGGGCGATGATCGTTATTTGGCTCCAGAGCTTGAAAAGGCCGCCATCATGGTTGCATCAGGTGATGTGACAACAGCAGCAAAAATCAAATTTCCGGAACTTGCGGCATGATGCCGGTGAATGTTGTTCAAGGTGAAGGCCCAATTATTTTGGGTCAACCCCACGGTGGCACCTACGTGCCACCAGATGTTTGGCAAAGCTTGAACGACAATGGCAAATTATTGGCCGATACAGATTGGCACATTGGCCAGCTTTATGAAGGCCTGTTGCCTGGTGCCTCGGTGGTTTGCGCCAATTTCCATCGTTATGTGATTGATGCCAACCGCGATCCTGAAGGCAATTCGCTTTATCCGGGCCAAAACACCACGGGCCTTTGCCCACTGACAGATTTTGATGGCAAGGCCATTTACCGCGAAGGCCACGGGCCCAATGTTATTCAGGCGCTGAAAGATTGGCACCAGCCTTATCACAAAGCATTGGCCAATGAAATTGCGCGGGTGAAGGCCAGGCATGGCGTTGCTATTGTTTTTGATTGTCACTCAATCCGCAGCCACATTCCGTTTTTGTTTGAAGGCACTTTGCCAGATTTGAACCTTGGCACAGATAACGGCAAAACCTGTGATCCTATCTTGGAGAAGATGGCTTTTGAAATTGCTGTGGCATCATCGTTTCGTTCGGTTTTGAACGGCCGATTTCGCGGTGGTTGGACAACGCGCCATTATGGCCAGCCACACGACAAAGTTCATGCCATTCAGATGGAAACGGCTCAGGCCGCTTATCTGCAAAGCGAACATGCGCCGTGGAATTTTGACCCAACGAAAGCAATAAGGCTGCGCGCATGTTTGAAGCTCATGCTCGCAAACCTTGAAAAGATGGTGCTTCATGCTTGATGGGCCTCTGAAAGGTTTACGTGTTTTTGATCTGACCCGTGTTTTGGCCGGGCCATTTTGCACAGCCTTGCTTGCCGATTTGGACGCTGAGGTGATTAAACTTGAACCCCCCACAGGCGATGATTATCGCCATGTTGGGCCATTTAAAAATGGCGAAAGCGCGCTTTTTCAATTGGTCAATCGGGGTAAAAAGTCAATTGTTGTCGATTTAAAATCACACGTTGGCCAAAAGCTGGCCAAAGATATTGCCATTTCCTGTGATGTGGTTGTGGAAAATTTCAGGCCCGGTGTTGCGGCCAAACTAGGGCTGGGTTGTGAGGTGTTGCGCGCGCTTAAACCCTCGTTGGTTTATGCGTCGATTTCTGGCTTTGGCCAACATGGGCCGTGGAGCGCCAAGCCCGCCTATGATTTGGTGGCCCAAGCGTTATCTGGTTTTATGGCGGTCAATGGCGAAGAAGGTGGCGCGCCCCTGAAAGTTGGTGAAAGCATTGGCGATCTGTCGGCTGGGCTTTTTGCCAGCTGGGCCATTCTTGCTGGCTTGCTGAAAGCCAAAATTTCTGGCGCGGGCAGCACCATTGATGTTGGCATGCACGACAGTTTATTTGCCCTTTTGCCCACCGCCCACGCACAATTTTTATATGCAGGTGTAGAGCCCAAACGCGTGGGCAATCGCCACCCACTTTCAACGCCGTTTGGGTGTTTTAAAGCCCAAGATGGCATGTTCGCTTTGGCGGTTTTAAACGACAAGCATTTTCAGATTCTGGCAGTTTTAATGCGCATGCCTGAACTGGGGCAAGACCCGCGCTTTGCCAACGATGCGATGCGCACCACCAATGAACCGGCCTTGAGAAACTTTATTGAATCATGGAGCATGACGCAAAAAGTAGGCGCGGTGATTGATCAGCTTGAAATGAGTGGCATTCCAGCAGCGCCAATTGCGGGCTTTAAAGACGCCGCTGAAAGTGAACAAGCGGTTGCGCGTGCCTTTGTTTCAACTTTGCCGCATCAAACTTTGGGGGCAGTGTCAGTTGTTGGGCAGCCAGTTTTTTTTGGATCAATCAAACCCATCTCAAAATCTGGTGCGCCACTGCTGGGCCAACACACAACGCAAATATTAGAAACACTGGGCTATGATGCCCACAAAATTTCACATTTGCGAAGTTCACTTGTAATTTCAGGTGGCGAAAATGATATTTGATATTCCAAACGCCACACCGGATGATCAAAGCATGGTTGATACTGTTCGCCGCTTTGCCCAGAATGAATTGGCGCCTAAAGCCAGCATAATTGATGATACGTCCATCTTCGTTCATGAACAGCTTGGGAGGCTTGCTGAACTGGGTGTGATGGGTGCCAATATCCCCGAACATTTGGGTGGTGTTGCTCTTTCAGCATTTGCATTGTTTGGTGTTGTCGAAGCTGTGGCAGAGGCATGTGGTTCAACCGTTTCGGCATTAACCGCGCATTTTCTGGCAACCGATTCAATTTTATTGGGCGGCACAGATGCCCAACGCGCGTATTATCTGCCAGACGCGGCCACTGGTAAAACGTTGTGTGCTTTTGGGTTGACTGAACCCACGGCCGGATCAGATCCGGCAGACATGCGCACCCGCGCGGTTAAAACGTCTACAGGATGGACGCTGACAGGCACGAAGTGTTTTATTTCGAATGGCAGCGAAGCGGACGTGATTGTGGTTTATGCGGTGACAGATCCTGACGCCGGCCACCGTGGAATTTCAGCTTTTCTTGTGTCGAAAAATACACCGGGCTTAAGCGTTGGAAAACCAGAACGCACGATGGGCCTGAAAGGCGGGCATGTTGTTACCCTTACCTTTGCGTGCGAGTTGCCAGAAGATGCCCTGTTGGGAGGAACACTTGGCAAAGGCTTTAAAACTGCAATGCAGGTTTTAGACAATGGCCGTATAGAAGTTGCGGCGATGTGTTGTGGGTTGGCTGGTGCTGCCCTTCAGGCTGCGATTGTTTATGCCAAACAGCGTGTCATTGGCGGCGAGGGCCTTTCCAACAAACAGGGCGTGCGTTGGCAATTGGCCGATATGTTGACAGATTTTGCAGGCGCGCGTGGACTAGCCCTTGAAGCGGCACGGCAGCGCGAAGCTGCCCACACCAACGGCAAGCGATTTTCGCTGGCGGCATCACAAGCAAAACTTGCGTGTTCTGAAATGGCTTTTCGCGTCACGGATGCTGCTTTGCAAATTCATGGTGGATATGGTTACACGCGTGACTTCCCACTGGAACGCTATGTTCGTGATGTTCGCGTGATGCGCATCTATGAAGGCTCGTCTGAAATTCAACGCAATATTATCGCGGCATTGATGCTGCAGTGAAGGAAAAATTATGAACAATCCGCGCCATAATCTTCGTGATGTTTACCCAGCAACTGGCACGACACTGAGTGCCAAATCTTGGTTGACGGAAGCACCCTTGCGCATGTTGATGAATAATCTCCATCCTGATGTGGCCGAAAACCCACATGAACTGGTTGTCTATGGCGGCATTGGCCGGGCCGCACGCACATGGGCAGATTTTGATAAAATTGTGGCGTCGCTTCGTGCCTTGGAAGACGATGAAACACTTCTCGTGCAATCGGGCAAACCGGTTGGAGTTTTTAAAACCCACAAAGATGCTCCGCGGGTACTTATCGCCAATTCAAACTTGGTGCCGAAATGGGCCACGTGGGACCATTTCCATGAACTCGATAAAAAAGGCTTGGCCATGTATGGCCAGATGACGGCGGGTTCATGGATTTACATCGGCACCCAAGGCATTGTGCAGGGCACCTATGAAACTTTTGTGGAAGCGGGCCGCCAACATTATGATGGCAATTTGAAGGGCAAGTGGATTCTGACAGGTGGCCTTGGTGGCATGGGTGGAGCACAACCGCTGGCCGCCGTAATGGCAGGTGCCTGTTGCTTAGCAGTTGAATGTGATGAAACCCGCATCGATTTTAGAAAACGCACGCGCTATGTCGATGAAAAGGCCACATCGCTTGATGAAGCTTTGGCCATGATTGAAAAGTGGACAAAAGCTGGTGAAGCAAAGTCTGTGGGCCTGTTGGGGAATGCGGCTGATGTGTTTCCTGAATTGGTTCGCCGTGGCGTTCGGCCAGATATTGTAACCGATCAAACCTCTGCCCATGATCCGCTGAATGGATATCTGCCCAAAGGTTGGGGCCTTGCTGAATGGCGCGCCAAACGGGAAAGCGATCCCAAAGCCGTTGAACATGCTGCGCGCGTTTCGATGAAAGAACATGTGGCCGCCATGGTGGAATTTTGGAACAGGAGCATTCCCACGTTGGACTATGGCAATAATATTCGACAAGTGGCCAAGGATGAAGGCTTGGAAAATGCCTTCGTATTTCCCGGCTTTGTGCCTGCGTATATTCGCCCATTATTCTGTCGCGGCATTGGGCCCTTCCGCTGGTGTGCATTGTCGGGGGACCCTGAAGATATTTATCGCACGGATGCAAAGGTGAAGGAGTTGATCCCTGATGATGCCCATTTGCACAAGTGGCTTGATATGGCGCGTGAGCGGATTTCATTTCAAGGCTTGCCGGCGCGCATTTGCTGGGTGGGCCTTGGCCAGCGGCATCGCTTGGGTTTGGCATTCAACGAGATGGTGCGCAATGGAGAGTTGAAAGCCCCCGTTGTGATTGGGCGTGATCATTTGGATTCAGGGTCGGTTGCATCACCCAATCGTGAAACCGAAGCGATGAAAGATGGTTCAGACGCCGTGTCTGATTGGCCACTGCTGAATGCACTTCTCAACACTGCATCGGGTGCCACATGGGTTTCGCTGCATCATGGTGGTGGCGTTGGTATGGGTTATTCGCAACATTCGGGCATGGTGATCTGTGCTGATGGCACAGCTGATGCTGATCGGCGCATTGCACGTGTGTTGTGGAATGATCCTGCAACCGGCGTTATGCGCCACGCCGATGCTGGCTATGAAACAGCGCTTGATTGCGCCCGCGAAAATGGGCTGAATTTGCCCGGTATTTTGGGTTAGTGTGCCATACTTAGTAGTTGCAACTTTACTTCGATTGAGGGAATAAACCTGCAGGAGCAATTTTTAGTTGTTGCTTGCAGGGGGACTTCATGTTTTCAAAATTGACGACTTTTTTGGCGGCCCTGGTTTTGGGTTCCTCCATTGCTTGGGGCCAAACCGCAACCACGGCACCAGTGCCGGCGGCAAAACCTTCAATTGATCTGCGTGTCATCACCCGACAAGTTGCACCCTTTGTGATGAAGGACAACGATAAATATTCAGGTTTTCGGTTGATCTGTGGGATGCGATTGCCAAAGAAGCTAATTTGCATTTTCATTTTATTGAAAAGCAAAACATCAAAGAAATTTTATCGGGCATGAAAGCGGGCGAGGGCGATGTTGCCATTGCTGCCATTTCGGTAACAGCACAACGCGAAGAAGAGTTTGATTTTTCTCAACCCATGTTTGATTCTGGTTTGCAAATTATGGTGCGCAATGAAAATTCAAACAGTTTCAATCTGTCCCAAATTTTCAGTGTGTTCACAAAGGGCGGCATGCCGTTTTTGTTGGGCCTGCTTGCTGCGCTGATTATTATTCCGGCGCATATTGCTTGGTTTTTTGAACGTGACCGCGACAATCACATGTTTCCTAAAAACTATTTCCCAGGAATTTTTCATGCGATGTGGTGGGCCACAGGTGCCGCTACTGGCCAACAGCCAGACCCGTTGATTTCAGGCTGGGGAAGATTTTTGTCGACGATTTTGATTTTAACCAGTGTCATCTTTGTTTCATATTTTACCGCTGCCATAACTTCAAACCTAACGGTGCAATCGCTGAAGGGCGATATCAACGGGCCAGAAGATTTGCGTGGCCGAAGTGTTGGAACAACAATGGGAAGCACTGCGGCTGGTTATTTGCAAAGCATAAACTTGATGCCAACTGAATTTGCTAAAATTGAAGACGCGTTTGTGGCTTTGGATAGCAAGCAATTGGATGCAGTGGTTTTTGATGCGCCGGTTTTGTTGTATTATGTTGCAAACAAAGGCGCCAACAAAGCCCGCATGGTGGGTGCCATGTTGCGCAAAGAAAATTATGGCATTTTGTTTCCGCGTGGATCTGAATTGCGCAAACCCGTTAATGAAGCCCTGTTGAAACTGCGCGAAGATGGAACCTATGATGCCCTTTACAATAAGTGGTTTGCTTCAACGCAAGCATCGCCCGCACCTTGATTATTTTAAATCCGTGTGCCGGATTATGGTTGGCGAATAGGTGCCGAAAACACGATCCCAAAAATCTGTAAGAACGCCATAGTTGTTGCCCGCCTTACTGTGGTGGTGGATGGCGTGCATTTTTTTCCAGCTTCGCATCAGTTTGTTGGTGCTGGTGCTGTGGTGCACGAAAAAATGCACCCCGGCAAAGGCCAGATAGCCGCTGATGAAGCCCGCAAAACTGGGCAGTGCTATGCTTGAGCCCAACAGCCACCACAGCGGCAAATAAATGCCACCATAAAAAAACAACACCGAAAATAGCGTGGGTGTTCCGATCATGTCTTGGGCATCGGCGTGATGGGCCAAATGGATTTCCACAAAATAGGGCCATGCGTGCAACACAAACCGATGCAGCAAATATTCAGCAAACGTCCACACCAACACACCCAGAATGAACTCTTCAACAATTGCTGTTGCTGGGGTTGAAAGTGCTGCAACGCCCAAACACAGCAGAATGATGAGGGGGTAAACATAAAAATCGAGAAAGAATAATGGGCGCGACATTTTGGGTGAAACCAATGCAAGCGCCCAATAACGCGCCCGCGACCCGTGCCCCATATAACTCATAAAATACGAAAAGTATGACGTCATCATTGCCTCTTTTTCAAAGCCACCGCCGTCCTCAACGATATTGTATCATTGGGCGACTTCGTCAGGCAAGTATTTAGCAATGTTGGTGTTTGTGGCTATCCGACGAAGGCCCGTTCCACAACAAAGCTTCCGGGGCTGGAGTGAGAACCTTCAATGAAGCCTTTTGGTTCCAGCATTTCTTTAATATCTTTTATCATGTGCATTGAGCCACACATCATAATGCGATCATGTTCAGGGTTAAGGTCTGAAATATTCAACGATTGGAAAAACTCACCGCTTTGGATGAGCGAAGTTATGCGGCCCCGATGGGTGCTTGGCTCGCGCGTGGTCGAGGCAAAATGAAACAGCCGGGGTGCCGCCAATTCACCCACCAATGGATCGTCTTTTGCAGCGGCAATTGAGTCAAAGCCATATTTCAATTCATCCACCGTGCGGCATGTGTGGGTGAGATACAGGGTTTCGAATTTTTCATAGCTTTCCGGATCACGGATGATTGACACAAAAGGCGCAATGCCAGTGCCGGTTGACAGCATGAACAAGCGCTTGCCCGGCAACAAAGCATCGTTAACCAGCGTGCCGGTGGTTTTTGGTTTCAGCCAGATGGTGTCTCCGGGCTTGATATTTTGAAGCTTTTCCGTCAGCGGGCCGCCTGGCACTTTGATAGAGAAAAATTCCAAGCTTTCATCCCATGCTGGGCTGGCAATCGAATAGGCGCGCAGCAAAGGCTTTCCATCTTGGGGCAGGCCAAGCATGACAAATTCGCCTGACCTGAAGCGCAAAGATTGCGGCCGCGTGATGCGGAAGCGGAACAATCGATCAGTATAGTGTTCAACGTCGGTTACACGTTCGGCAAAAAGGCCAGCGGAATTCACAGTCATGTTCATCTCGTTCGCTATAAAGAACAAAACTAGCCAATTCCGAACGAAATGGCAAGAGGTTGATGTTGACGATTTTTGCGAACAGTTGCAGGTTCTGCCGCAACTTATGGGAGAAGGCGATGGGCGTGTTAAAAAGACTGGTTTTTGTGGCGGGAATTATGGTTGGGGCGGCCCAAGCGCACGCGGGCGGCACCTGTGGCAATGATGCTTCGGGCTTTGAAGGCTGGAAAGCCAGTTTTGGCCCCCAAGCAAAGGCCGCTGGCGTTGGCGCGCGCGGGCTATCAGCGCTGGCTGGCACACATTATGCCACGGGCACAATATATGCTGATCGCCACCAGAAAAGCTTTCACCTTTCGCTTTCTGAATTCATGCGTGTGCGCGGCGCCAGCACGATTGTTGCGCGTGGGCGTTCGCAAAAAGCCGCAAATGCAGCTTTGTTTGCTTCGTTAAAGGCGCGTTATGGCGTGCCCGCTGGGCCGCTGATTGCAATCTGGGGCATGGAAACGGCTTTTGGTGCGCTATCGGGCAAACAAAACACAATTTCGGCTGTGGCCACGCTGGCCTATGATTGCAGGCGGCATGATTATTTTACCCAGCAATTGCTGGCCGCTTTGAAGCTGGTGGATAAGGGCGTTTTGTCGTCATCTTCCATTGGTGCCATGCATGGTGAAGTGGGGCAAACGCAGTTTTTGCCTTCCAATATTTTTGCTTATGGTGTGGGCAGCAACCTTAACAACAAAGCTGATGCCTTGGCTTCCACTGCAAACTTTCTCAAAGGCCATGGCTGGCGGGCCGGTGCTGGCTATCAACCGGGCGAACCCAATTTCCGCGCCATTCAAGGCTGGAATGCTGCCAGTGTTTATGAGCAAGCGATTGCGATTATCGGCAAGCAGATTGATGGGGAGTGATGAGGCGATTTTGATTCCCGTCTTGGTTAGAGAGAACAAGAAGTCTGCTTTGTAGCTAACTGCCGACGTATGGGTGGAGTGGCTCGGCTGTCTGCTGAGGGCCATGAGGAGACATCAAGCTCCTACACAACTGAGACGGTTGCAAACTCAACTTACACTTCACCGCGCTGATAGCTAAACGCAACTGTTAAATTCTTGCTTATTGGCTATAACGAATCACTAAATGGAGGTCTTGAGATGCTTACTTATGTTTCAGCCAAGAATGAGAAAAAGGTCGCACAAGCGCAATTAGAAGATAATTTAAAATCGGCGCTTGGGGACAAAGGCACACGGAATATTGGTTTTCCCAGTGGTAATTTGGATTCGCACGTATTTGCTGCCGGGCATGACAAACTTTGGTGCACGTTTAGGCAACTTTCTGCAAAAAATGTCCGCATACCTCGCTATTGGAATGCTTTCGGAACGTTTGATGCTAAAAATGGGCAAGCCCTGACAATCAACTTAGAAATCAACATCGCTTCCGATAGTAACACTGAGCAAGTAGCTGGATTCTTTGCTAGGGACAGCGAGACTGGTGCAGTGTTTTTGACGCACACAGGTAAGATTGGTGGAGGTAGACCGGGAGTTGGCAAAATCGCGTTTTTGGTTCAGTCAAAAGCTACCTTAATTTCTGTCGATGTTGAAAACAATGTGGCAAGGAACGGCATACTCATCGGTCGCGTGGATGACCCTTACCTCTCACGGCACATTTGGCGTTTTGTGCAGAGTGTTAAGCGTTTTAAAGATGCTGCTATGACAGGTGAGTTGGCGACGCAAGAATTTAAAGACGCAGTTACAGACTTTGAACGCTACAATCCGGAATTTTCTGGCGTGAAGAAAGGTTCTCGGAAACGCACGTTGGAATATGATTCATATCACGGAGATGTCGTGGACCAACTTTTCGAAGAGCGATCCGCCAGAGCCTCCACAGGAGAAATAGTTGCAAATGACATCCTTGTTGATCTCAAGGTCAAGAACAATGGCCATGTTACCGAGATATATGAGGTCAAGACAAGTTTTCAACGCCAAATTCTCTATACTGCAATTGGTCAATTATTGACCCACTCAATAACTGCGGCCGAAAATCAACCGATCACGAAATTTCTTGTTGTACCAGATTACGAACAATTACCTTCTGATCTAGTCAATGCGATCAACATGTTGGGAATACAAATTCGAAAATTTAAACTGGTTGGTCCACCAAAAAACCGAATAATTGAATTGCTATCACCTTAGATTTTTTCCGCTGCTGAAATTAGTGTCGTCTAAAAAGCGTCCTTTTTCCGAAACGCAAATCTTAAGATCCCTAATTCAGAAAAATTGCGACAGGGATTATCGTGACATAGCATTCTATTGCGGTTGCCTCGCATGTCCGCATCAGATCAATTGCAGACGCCAGACTTTCAGCCTCTGATGTCTGCTTTGCTGCCATGAGCAGGGCTTTACGTCAGCTTGGTGCTGAAGGTTTCGCTGTTGGCATTTTCCCATAGTGTTGCGAATTCGGGCGGTGCGTTTTTGGTCAGCAAAATGCCCGGTTCTAAAAATGTAAACTGATCAGCCAAGGTAAAAATGCGGCCATCGCCCACGCGCCTTGAAAGATGTTCGGGCCTTAATTGCGATGGGTTTGTCATGCCTGCTGCTGCCAACATTTCAGCCAAACTGTTAATGGTTTCGCGTTGAAAGTTGGCCACGCGTTCGGCTTTGCTGCCAACCACAAGGGCGCGTTGGCGCAGCGGGTCTTGGGTGGTAACGCCCGTGGGGCAATGGCCCGTGTGGCAGGTTTGGGCCTGAATGCAACCCACGGCAAACATAAAGCCGCGCGCCACGTTGCACCAATCGGCACCAAGGGCAAAAGCCCTTGCCATATCAAAGCCCGTGATAATTTTTCCGGCACAACCAATTTTAATGTGCTGGCGAATTCCGGCCCCCACCAAAGCTGAATGCACAAAGGCCAAACCATCGCGCAGGGGCATGCCAATATTATCGATAAATTCGGCGGGTGCTGCACCAGTGCCGCCTTCTTTGCCATCGATCACAATAAAGTCTGGCATCAGGTTTAACTCTAACATGCCTTTCACAACGCTCAAAAATTCCTGCTTGTGGCCGATGCAAAGTTTAAAACCTGTGGGCTTGCCGCCCGAAAGCGTGCGCAATTTATCGATGAACAACACCAATTCTTGCGGTGTTGAAAACGCCGAATGGGCTGCGGGTGAAATACAGTCTTTACCAATTTCAACGCCGCGTATTGCAGCAATTTCAGCTGTAACTTTGGCTGCTGGCAAAACCCCGCCATGGCCTGGTTTGGCACCTTGGCTGATTTTAATTTCAATCATTTTAATTTGTGGTTCACGCGCTGCTTGGGCAAATTTCTCTTCCGAGAAGGTGCCATCAGCGTTGCGACAGCCAAAATAACCTGACCCAATTTCCCAAATCAAATCGCCACCACCTTCCCGGTGATAAGGGCTGATTGAACCTTCGCCGGTGTCATGGGCAAAGCCGCCGCTTTTTGCGCCAAGATTTAAAGCACGAATGGCGTTGGCCGAAAGCGCACCATAGCTCATGGCGGAAATGTTCAAGATCGAGGCATTGTAAGGTTGGCTGCATTGGGGGCCGCCAATCACCAGGCGAAATGGTTCTTTGGCAAGTGGCGCTGGCTTGATGGAATGCAACATCCATTCGTGGCCTTCGGCATAAACATCGCCCTGGGTTCCGAACGGCTTTTTATCAAGTTGGCGTTTGGCACGTTGATAAACAATGGCGCGGCGTTCGCGTGGAAAGGGCCTTCCGTCAGTGTCTCCTTCAAAAAAATATTGCCGCATTTCAGGGCGAATTTTTTCAAAGAAAAATCGCAAGTGACCAATAATGGGATAGTTGCGCAAAATGGCATGGCGCGTTTGAATAAGATCATAAATGCCAAGCAGGCTTAGCCCCACCGCCAAGCCAAACACCAATGCCATAAGTTTGGGATAATTTGGCATCATGTTTTGGGCAGGAACCATAATGATGCTGATGGCCAGCGCCAAAATCAACGCCCAGAATCGACTTTCAAATATTTGCTTTAAATCCATCACCAGCACTCAACCGACTTTATTTGGTTTGTGCAATAGGGCCTGTGATTGTGACGATCACATTAACGGCACACTCAGCCGCCCGGAATGCGCTGCAGCAAATAGATTTCGGCACCCTCTGGCAAAACTGTATCCCACTGGTCGCGATAGATTTGGCCATTAATGGATACGGCAATGCCACGTTTGATGTGGGGTTCCATGCCGGGATAGTGTTCCGACAGGATGCGAAAAAGTTCGCGGATAGTTGATGCTGTTATTGAAATGGTTGGGGCGCCATCGGCAAATGGCCGAAGGGCGCCCCAAAGGTGGATGGTGTGGCGTTGCACCACTTTATTTTGCCTTTGCATCCTTGATTGATTTCAACACACGTGGTGGCGACATTGGAATATGGGTTTGGCGAACACCAGTGGCATTGGTAACCGCAATCGAAATTGCAGCCAGCGGCGGAACAATGGGGGTTTCGCCAACGCCACGCACACCATAAGGATGGTGAGGGTTTGGAATTTCCAAAATCACCGTATCAATAAACGGCAAATCCGAACACACCGGAATACGATAATCCAAGAAGGCTGCGTTTTGCAGGCGGCCATCTTTGCCATAGACATATTCTTCATTCAGCGCCCAGCCAATGCCTTGGGCAGCGCCCCCTTGATATTGGCCTTCAACATAAGAAGGGTGCATGGCTTTGCCCGCATCTTGGATAACGGTATAGCGCTTGATCAGCGAACGGCCTGTTTCAGGATCGGTTTCCACATCAGCAATATGCGTGCCGAAGGATACACCAGCATTGTCGGCGGTGATTTCAGCATGGCCCGCTATTGGCCCGCCGGTATTGCCAGCGCCTGCTGCCAAATCTTTCAAGCTCAGCGGGGCCAAGTTGCCGTGGCCTTTGCCGATGGGATGGGCGCTGCCGTCTTTCCATTCAACGTCGTCGACATTAATTTCCCAAGTTTTGGCAGCACGGTTGCGCAACACGGTGATGGCGTTGCGGGTTGCAAAAATCGCGGCCATCGAGGTTGAGAATGTGCCGCGGCTTCCGTCTGTCATGTCATTATGGCCTAAGGACGATGTGTCAGCGATGGTTGAACGCACATGATCATAGGTTACGCCCAATTCTTCGGCCACGGCCATGGCGATTGATGCGCGGCTTCCGCCCACGTCAATGGTGCCTTGAGCGATGGTTACGTTGCCATCTGGGGTTATGTTTACATCCACACAGGTTTGGCCACCAAAGTTGAACCAGAAACCACAGGCCACACCACGCCCTTGGTTTTTGCCCAAGGGTGCTTTCATATGCGGGTGGTTTTTTGCGGCCATTAAAGTGGGCCCAATGCCGATGGGGCCATAGACCGGGCCATAGGAAGATTTGGTGCCTTCCTTGGCTGCGTTTTTAATACGAAAATCCAACGGGTCCATGCCAATGGCTTTGGCGGCTTCATCCATCGCATTTTCAACGGCAAAGGCCGCCATCGGTGCTGAGGGTGCGCGATAAGCCGCAGTTTTTGGCCGATTAACCACAGCGTCTTTGCTGACGGTTTGAACGTTTTTCAGATCATAGCAAGCAAAGGCGGTTTGTGCGCCAAGCTCTGCCCAAGTGGATGGAAATGCCCCACCGTGATAGCGCAATTCTGCAAATGCAGCTGTGATTGTGCCATCCTTTTTAACGCCGATCTTCACATCAATCGATGTTGAAGACGTGGGGCCTGTGCAACGGAACACTTCTTCGCGGCTCATCGTCAATTTCACTGGGCGGTTGGCTTTGCGCGAAAGGGCCAAGGCCAAAGGTTCAGCCCAGATGTGGGTTTTGCCGCCAAAGCCGCCGCCAATTTCAGATGATGTCACGCGCAGTTTGTTGGCGTCCATCCCCAATAGAATGGCGCATTGGTTGCGATAAACAAAGTGGCCTTGCGTGCAAACCCACATTTCAGCGGCACCATCAGGAGACACTGAAGCCAAGCAAGAATGGGGTTCAATATACCCTTGATGGGTTTGCTCAGTTTTAAACGAGCGTGAGATTACAATATCAGCTTCACGCAAACCTTGTTCAACATCACCGTGCCCATAGCTGGCATGTTTGTTCTGGTTTGATGGCGTTTCAGATTTCTCGGGCGTGCCTTCGGTGAAAATATGATCATGAATAATAGGCGCTGTATGTTTCAGCGCTTCATCAACGTCGGTCACATGGGGCAGAATTTTATACGTCACATTGATCAGCGCCAGCGCTTTGCGCGCGGTTGCGGCATCCACTGCAGCAACTGCGGCCACGGCGTGGCCATCGTACAAAGCCTTTTTGCGGGCCATGCAATTTTCCAAAATGTCGAGCATGGCGCGATCACCATTGGTATAATCGGGCAAATCGGCTGATGTGATAACAGCTTTAACACCGGCCAGCTTTTCAGCGGCCTTGGTATCAATTTTTACAATTTGGGCATGGGCATGGGGCGAGCGCAAAACAAGGCCCACCAATTGGCCGGGTGCAGTTGCATCAGCGCCATAGCGCGCCCGCCCGGTTACTTTGTCAACGCCATCAGGGCGGCGCACGCGTGAGCCGATAACCTTAAATTTCCGTTCAACAAGATCTGGGTTCATTGGGTCGAGTGACATGATTAGCCTCGCATTTCTTTGGCGGCGGCCTGAACGGCACGCACAATTTTATCATAACCTGTGCAACGGCAAAGATTGCCCGCAAGGCCAAAACGAATTTCTTCTTCTGTAGGGTCAGGGTTTTTGCGCAGCAAAGCTTGCGCCGCCATCAAAAACCCTGGCGTGCACACGCCACATTGAAGTGCGGCACCATCAATAAAGTGTTGTTGCAGTGGGTGAAGAACATTGCCATCGGCCATGCCTTCAATGGTTTCAACTGATTTGCCATTCATCTCGGCGCCCAACACAAGGCACGAGCACACCAAACGACCATCTAATATTACCGAACATGCGCCACAATCGCCCGTGCCACAGCCTTCTTTGGCACCCGTTAGCCCAACGCGATTGCGCAGCACATCAAGCAAAGATTCGTCAACACCACAGGCAAATTCAACCGCATCGCCATTGATTGTTGTTTCAACATGAATTCCCATTATTTTCCTCCCGCACGGGTGTAAGCAGTTTCGGCAGCGCGGCGGGCAAGAACGCCTGCCACTTGTGTGCGAAATTCAACAGTGCCGCGTTTATCGTCAATTGGTTTGCAGGCTGCTGAACAAATGGCAGCAAGTTTGGCTTTTGCATCATCATCCAGTTTGGTTCCGATGATGGCCTTGGCCGCCTCTTTGACCAACAAAGCCGTAACCGCAACAGCGCCCAACGCCACACGGGCTTTGGTGATCACGCCCTTGGCGTCAATCGTCAGATTAACGGCGCAAGATACAACCGCAATATCCATTTCAGTGCGCGGAATAAATCGCAAATAAGCATCGCCTGATTTGGCCGCACGCTTGGGCAACTCAATGGCCGTGATAAATTCACCTTTTTTGAGGTTGTTGCGACCAACACCAGCTGGCACATCTTCCACCGCCAATTTGCGCGAACCCTTGGAACTGGTGATCACCACTTTTGCACCAGCGGCGATCAACGCCGGAACGCTATCAGCGGCAGGCGAGGCGTTGCACAAATTGCCAGCCATGGTGCAGCGGCCCTGCACTTGTTTTGAACCAATCAAGCCAGCAGCTTCCACAACACCGGGCCAAGCTTTCAGAAGGGCGGCATTCTCATCCAATGCCGCGCAAGGCACAGCCGCGCCAATGGTGAAGCCTGTTGCCGTTTTTTTGATTTCTTTAATGCCCTTGATGGCTTTGATATCAACAATCAAATCAGGCGCCACAACACCCGCCTTCATTTTTACCAAAAGATCTGTGCCGCCTGCCAGCACAAACGCCTTGCCTTTTTCTTTGAACAAAAGCGAAGCGGCCTCTTTGGCCGTCACTGGTACTTCGTATCGCATGTTTCCTGCCTCACTTATTATCAGTCTAATTTGGCTTTATCTGTTCGATTGGTCAACTGTTCTGCCAATTATCACCATGCATAGCACCATGCGCCTTCATCGTTGACAGTTCTAGAGCGAAGCGACAATCTGTCCGAAAAACGAGGATCCAATGAACCAAGCTGAACAGCGTGTGCGCGGGTTGGCGCTGTGGCAAGGGCCAATTGCGCTGCAACCTCTGCAAGGCGGCGTAAGCAATGCAGGTTTTAAAGTGGTTGATGCAAAGGCATCATA
>JAYUHQ010000191.1:0-1626 GCA_043766895.1 Aestuariivirga sp. | reverse complement strand
GCTGGTGCCAGGTGAACGCCGCGCTTCGGCGATTGCATTTATTTTTATTGGTTGGTCGGTGGCGTCCGTTGGTGGCATTCCAATTGGTGCATTGCTCGGTGACTGGATTGGCTGGCGTATGGTGTTTGCTTTAATGGCGGGACTTTCACTTATCAGTGCGGCTGCAATTTGGTTCACCGTGCCGCCAAAACTTTTTGGTGTTCCTCTTAATCTTAAATCCTGGGTATCGGTTTTCACCTCACCCGCATTGCTTTGCGTCTTATTGGTTACTTTGCTGAGCATGTCTGGGCAAATTTCGGTGTTGGGTTACCTTGCTCCAATTTTAAAACAAGTCACAGCTGCGACGGCTTTGCAAATTTCTCTGGCCTTCGCCATTGCTGGTGCTGCCGGAGTCGTCGGCAATACGCTCGGTTCAAATATGGTGCGCAGCATTGCAGTTCCCAAAGTGATTGCTTTGGCATTGGTAAGCCTGTGCATTGGTTTTACCGTGTTTACGCTAATGTTTGGCAATTATTGGGGCATGATTTTAGGCATGGCACTTTGGGGGCTTGGCACATTTTCCTCCAATTCATTGCAACAAAGTCGTTTGGTTCAACTGGCGCCCCCATTGGCTTCGGCCACGGTGGCACTCAATACGTCTGCAGTCTATTTGGGTCAGGCCATTGGCTCTGGTGTGGGCGGTCAGTTTTTAAAAGGCGGTGCTTCACCGATATCAGGTTGGATGGCGCTGGGATTCCTGATTTTAGCTTTGTTTGCGTCGCTTTATGCAAATCGGCTCAAGGTCTAAAAAGACAAAAAAATGACTTGGCCGATCGGGGGGAGCAGGCCAAGTCATTAAACAACACATCAGGACGTGTTTGTGCTCACTGCGCGGCATTCCGGGGGGAACTATGCTTTGCACGGTGATTACGACACGAAAACGCGCATGTTTCGGGAATAGTTCCGCTTGGAAGCAAATATTATTGGTTATTTTCCGAGCTTGCCGAGTTCAGCCTCAAGTTCAGGTACAGCCGTAAATAGATCAGCCACTAAACCATAATCTGCCACTTGGAAGATTGGAGCTTCATCATCCTTGTTGATGGCAACGATGATTTTTGAATCCTTCATTCCAGCCAAATGTTGGATGGCGCCTGAAATACCCACTGCGATATAAAGATTGGGTGCAACCACTTTGCCAGTTTGGCCCACTTGATAATCATTGGGCACATAGCCTGCATCCACAGCCGCGCGCGAAGCACCCACAGCGGCATTGAGCTTTTTGGCCACAGCTTCAAGCATCTTGAAGTTTTCGCCCGATTGCATTCCACGACCGCCTGATACGATGATCTTGGCAGAGGTGAGTTCGGGACGATCTGATTGCGTGAGATTTTCGCTGACATAAGATGAGAGGGCTGGATCAGCCGCAGCGTTTGCATTTTCAATAGAAGCCGAACCTGTCTCACCAGCGGCAACAAAAGAAGCTGTGCGCACGGTGATGATCTTTTTGGCATCAAGTGATTGAACAGTTTGCACGGCGTTTCCTGCATAGATCAGACGCACAAACGTATCGGCGGATTTCACTTCAGAAATATCAGAAATTTGCATCATGTCTAAAAGTGCTGCCGCGCGCGGCATAAAATTTTTGCC
>JAYUHQ010000190.1:0-11966 GCA_043766895.1 Aestuariivirga sp. | reverse complement strand
TGTCGTCTAAACAAATGCATCAGTTGGCAATGATCGCTGATAAATATGATAAGGGCTATGGCCACTTTACCACCCGCCAGAATATCCAATATAATTGGATCAAGCTGGAAGACACGGCCAACATTCTTCAAGATTTGGCCGATGTTGAAATGCACGCCATTCAAACTTCCGGCAATTGCATTCGTAACGTCACAACCGATCATTGGGCCGGTGCCGCCGCTGATGAATTGGCTGATCCGCGCCCCGTGGGTGAATTGATCCGCCAATGGTCTTCGCTGCACCCAGAATTTTCATATCTGCCGCGCAAATTCAAAATCGCCATCACTGGTGCACCCCATGATCGTGCAGCCGTAAAAGTGCATGATATCGGGATGCGCTTGCACAAGAACGATGCAGGCAAAATTGGTTGGGAAATTATGGTTGGTGGTGGCCAAGGCCGCACCCCCATGATTGCTGTAACCGTGCGTGATTTTCTGCCCGAAAATGAATTGATTGCTTATCTTGAAGCCATCATGCGTGTGTATAATCTCTATGGCCGCCGCGATAATAAATATAAAGCCCGTGTGAAAATTCTTGTTCACGAACTGGGCGCAGAAAAATTCAAAGCTGAGGTTGAGGCAGAATACGCCAAACACCCAGCACAAGAAACCCAGGTTGAAATGCGCGAATTGGCCCGCATTGCCGAATATTTCAAAGCTCCTGCATTTGAAAAACTTTCACGCTTTGCGCCCCATTTTGAAGATGCAAAACGCAGCAACGCTGACTTTGCCCGCTGGGCCCGCAACAATTTGGCGGCCCACCAAAAAGATGGCTATACCATCGTCAACATTTCGCTCAAACCAGAAGGCGGCATTCCCGGCGACGCCACGGGCGAGCAAATGCGCATCATGGCAGATTTGGCCCAACGCTTCTCGTTTGATGAGTTGCGCGTCAGCCATGCCCAAAACATCGTTTTACCCCATGTGAAATTGGAAGATGTGTTCGGCATTTGGCAGGCCTTGGTGAAGGCTGAATTGGCCGCCGCAAATTACGGATTGGCCGGAGACATTATTGCCTGCCCCGGCATGGATTATTGTTCTCTAGCAACCGCGCGTTCAATTCCTGTGGCCCAAGCCATTAGCCGCAAATTTGCTGATGTTGCCGTTCAAGAAAATTATGGCCCGCTCAAAATCAATATTTCGGGCTGCATCAATGCCTGTGGCCACCACCATGTGGGCCATATCGGCATTCTTGGATTGGATAAAAAAGGCGAAGAGTTCTATCAAATCACGCTGGGTGGTTCGTCATCTGAAAACGCCTCAATCGGCACAATCTTGGGGCCAGGCTTTGCCGCCCATGAAGTGCCAGATGCCATCGAAACCATTCTCAACACCTATGTAAAACTGCGTGTTGCGCAAGAAGATTTCATCACCGCTTATCGTCGATTGGGGCCAAAGCCCTTCAAGGAGGCACTGTATGCCGCTGCTTAAAAACAACGCATTCGTAACCGATCAGTTCATCACCCTCGCAGATGATGAACCTCTGCCCGATGGTGGCAAGGTGATTGTGTCGTTCACCAGGCTTGCCCAAGAATGGGACACACTTGCAAAATTCACGGGTGTGCTGGGTGTGCGCTTATTAAACACTGATAAAGTTGAATCACTCGCCCCCTATATTTCGCAAATTGCTTTGCTGGTTTTAACCTTTCCAGCCTTTGGCGATGGTCGCAGTTATTCCTTGGCCCGCGGCCTTCGTTTAGATGGTTATCGCGGCGAACTTCGCGCTGAAGGCAATATTTTGCCAGATCAACTTCAATATATGCGCCAAGTTGGCTTTGATTCATTTGTGGTGACAGATCGTTTCCCCTTGCAAACATGGCAGGCCGCTGGCCATCAAATGTCGTTGGCCTATCAACGCGGATTGTTCCGTCAAGCCCAAGAAACTGAAGTGTGGTCAACCCGCCAGCAAGGCTTTGCACCATGGGAAGAACAACCCCATGCCGGTTAATGAAAACCAACTGCTTGAAGCCTATGCCGGCCTTGAAGGTCGCACATTAATTGCAACAGCGGCCAAAGATTTTTCGGGCCGCATCGCTTTGCTTTCGTCATTTGGCGCTGAGTCTTCTGTGCTGCTGCACATGGTTTCTGAGGTTGATCGGCATTTGCCAGTAATCTTTTTAGACACGCTGAAACTGTTTCCTGAAACCATTGCCTATCGCGATCGGTTGGTGCGTGAACTTGGCTTGAAAGACGTGCGCGTGTTCCAGCCCAACGTGGCTGATATTGAACAAGATGATCCCGCAGGCACATTGCATCTCAACAACCCTGATAAATGTTGCAATATTCGCAAAACCTTGCCCATGGAAAAAGCCTTCAAAGGTTTTGATGCCATGATTTCAGGCCGCAAGCGCTTTCATGGTGCCATGCGTTCTGATCTCAAATTCGTAAGCTTTGATGAAAGCCGCGTGAAGATAGAGCCGCTGGCCGCATTTTCAGGCTTTGACTTGCAAAACTATATGATCAAACATCAATTGCCGTCACACCCGTTGAAGCTTGCTGGCTATCATTCGATTGGTTGTGCGCCATTAACCTGCACATCGCCAGGTGGTTCAGCCGACAATCCCCGCGCTGGTCGCTGGATGGGACAAGAAAAAACTGAATGCGGCATACATTTTACAGCCAACGGCAAGATTATTCGTTCAGACCAACGCGGCATTGCCGCTTAAGGCATTAGGAGAAGGCCATGGCAGAAATCATCGCAAAAAAGGCGAACTCAAACCCACGTCGTTCAATTGCAAAAGCTGTAAGCTGGCGCATCCTAGGCTCACTGGATACGGCCTTTTGGGGCTTCATTTTTTCAGGTTCATTGAAAATCGCCGGGTCAATTGCGTTCTTTGAAATCATCACCAAAATAGCGCTATATTATTTCCATGAACGCGCTTGGGCCCACTCTCGCTTCGGCCTCAGAAAAATTGAACCCTTGGCAGAATGAAGGGCATCAACTGCCCTTCTTTTTAGGGCGAAGGGCCTCAACTGCCCTTCAACGCCTCTTTCAAATCAGCAATCAAATCTTCAACATCTTCAAGGCCAACGGATAGGCGCAAGTTGCCATCCTTAATGCCCATCAGTTTGCGCGCATCTGGCCCAATGTTTTTATGCGTGGTTGTGGCCGGATGTGTAATCAATGATTTGGCATCGCCCAAATTGTTGGAAATATCGATGATCTTCAGTTTGCGTAAAACATTAAACGCTTCGGCCTTGCCGCCTTTCAAATCAAACCCAACCATGGTGCCGCCCATCTTCATTTGTTGGCGCGCAAGCTTCACTTGGGCGTGGCTGTCGTGGTGGGGATAATACACGCGTTCAATCACATTGGATGAAGCCAAAGCCTCGGCAACTGCCGCCGCAGATTTGCTTTGTGCCTCAACCCGAAGCTTCATTGTTTCCATACCTTTAAGCAAAACCCAAGCGTTGAATGGCGAGAGTGTGGGCCCAGTGTGGCGCAGAAATGGTTTTAGCAATTCCTCTTTAAATTTTGCAGATGACAAAATCATGCCACCAAAAACCCGGCCCTGCCCGTCGGTGTGCTTGGTGTTTGAATAAAACACCACATCAGCGCCCAAGGCCATGGGCTTTTGCAAAATCGGCGTTGCAAACACATTATCCATCACCACAACTGCGCCTGCCTTATGAGCAATGTCGCTGATCATCGCGATGTCCAGAACTTCAAGCAAAGGATTGGATGGCGTCTCAAAAAACACAACCTTGGTTTCGGGGCGCATCGCCGCTTTCCATGCAGCAGCATCAGTGCCATCCACCAACGTGTAGGTTACACCAAACCGGGGCAAGATTGATGTGATGATCTGATAGCAGGATCCGAACAAGGCTTTCGAGGCAACCACGTGATCACCAGCCTTCAACTGGCAGCCAAGTGCGCCCCAACAAGCAGCCATGCCAGAAGCCACGGCATAACAACTTTCAGCACCTTCCAAAAGTCGGAAACGTTCTTCTAACATTGTAACGGTCGGGTTGCCATATCGGCCGTAAACATAGCCTTCTTCTTCACCGTTAAAACGCCGTTCTGCCGTTTCAGGATCGTCATACACATAACCAGAGGTAAGATAGATCGCCTCTGATGTTTCACCATGTTCTGAACGTGTTAAACCACCACGCACAAGTTTGGTTTGGTCGCCCCAGCCTTGTGGGTTCTGCTTCTTTGAATATTTGCCCATAATGTTTAGCTTTGAACCCAAGGAAGCCCAGCAGCTTTCCACCCATTAACCTTGGCCCGATGGCCAGATGCATCTTTATCGCCTTCAAAACCTTGAGCTACATTCCAGCAATTGGTAAAACCCGCCTCGGTCAAAGCCGTTGCTGCCGAAGCAGACCGCGCGCCTGAACGACAAATACACAAAATCTCGGTGTCCTTGGGCAAGCCCATGGCCTCAATCTCTGTTGCAAAATTGCTGTTCACATCCATCGTTGGATAAACTTGCCAAGACAACCGCACCAATCGATCAACTTGCGGCACACCCACAAATGTCCATTCAGGTTGCGTGCGCACGTCTATCAAAACAGCCGCAGCGTTCGCCTTTAAGCGTTGATGCGCCTCACTTGGTGGAATATCGCCTTGATACATGATTTGATCCTGTTGTTTCACCCAACCATAGCAAAGCCAAAGCCTTGGGCCAAGCAAAAGCGCAGCCTGGACAGGAAGGTTAAAATTTCTGGCGCTGCATAAAAGCCAAAGCACTGGTATCATCTGTTAAAATAGGATTCTTCATCATGGCAAAACCACTTCCCAAACAAGTAGACGTTGCAATCATTGGCGGCGGTATTGTGGGGTGTTCCATTGCCTATCATCTCACCAAAATTGGCATTACCAATGTGGCCGTGTTAGAGCGCAAACAGCTCACCAGTGGCACAACTTGGCATGCGGCGGGGTTGGTTGGACAATTGCGTGCATCACGCAACCTCACAGAGCTTGCCAAATATACCGCAAGCTTGTTCGAAGGTTTGGAAAAAGAAACTGGCCACGCCACGGGCTTTAAGCAGAATGGCTCCATCTCCCTGGCATTAAATGATGCCCGTTTGGAAGAAATGTTGCGCGGCGCTTCCATGGCGAAAAATTTCGGCCTTGATGTGCAGGTTATTTCGCTTGGCGAGATTAAAGAGCGCATTCCCCATTATAATTTAGATGGCGTCAAGGGTGGTGTGTTCTTGCCAAAAGATGGCCAAGTCAACCCAATTGATGTGACACAAGCCTTAGCATCAGGCGCAAGGGCGCGCGGCGCACAGATTTTTGAAAACACTAAAGTCATCCGTATACTGACAAAAGATGGAAAAGCGGTTGGCGTTGAAACAACCGATGGCACCGTGATGGCCGACAAGATTGTAATTGCCACCGGCATGTGGAGCCGTGAACTGGGCCGCAGCGTGGGCGTGAATATTCCGCTTCACGCCTGTGAACATTTTTATATCGTGTCGGAACCCATTGAAAAATTGCCTCGCAACATGCCCATCGTGCGTGTGCCCGATGAATTCACCTATTACAAAGAAGACGCGGGCAAATTAATGGTGGGCGCGTTTGAGCCTGTTGCCAAACCATGGCCCGCACAAGGTGTGGGCGGCGGCGGCATTGATGATGAACATGCGTTTGTGACATTGCCTGAAGATATGGATCACTTTGAACCGATTTTAACCAATGCCATTTCGCGCGTTCCCCTATTGGAAACCGCGGGCATTCAACTGTTCTTCAATGGCCCTGAAAGCTTCTCGCCCGATAATCGATATTTTCTGGGCGAAGCACCAGAGTTGAAAAACTGTTTTGTGGCCACCGGGTTTAACTCGATCGGCATTCAATCATCAGGTGGTGCTGGTTTGGTGCTGTCGCAATGGATAAAAAACGGCCATCCACCAATGGATGTGAATGGCATCGACATTCGCCGCATACACCCATTTCAATCTGTCAAAAAATATACCCATGATCGCGTTGCCGAAACCTTGGGCCTGCTTTACGCGCTGCATTGGCCTTATCGGCAGGCCGAAACTGCCCGCGGTGTCAGGCGCTCGCCATTTCATCAGTACACAGATAAGTTGGGCGCCGTATTTGGTGAAGTGAACGGCTGGGAACGCCCCAATTGGTATGCAACAGCAGGGCAAAAGCGCGAATATGAATATTCATATGGCCGCCAAAATTGGTTTGCCAATGCACAGGCCGAAGCGGATGCATTAAAAAATGATGTGGTGTTCTTTGACCAATCATCGTTTGCCAAATATGAAGTGCAAGGCCGTGATGCGTGCAAAGTTCTCAATCATATTTGCTGCAATAACATTGATGTGGAAAACGGCCGTATTGTTTATACACAGTGGCTGAACGAGCGCGGCGGCATAGAGGCTGATCTTACCGTCACCCGATTGGCGCAAGATCATTTCATGGTTGTCACAGGTGCTGTGCCGCAAACGCGCGATATGGCGTGGCTTAAAAAACACATTCCCGCCGATGCTCATTGCGTTGCAACTGATGTTACGTCAGGCCTGCCCATGTTGTCGATCATGGGACCAAAATCGCGGGCATTGCTTGAAAAACTCAGCGGCGCAAATTTATCCAACGCTGCCTTTCCGTTCGGCACTTCCAAGGAGATTGAAATTGGCTATACACGTGTGCGCGCCAGCCGCATAACTTATGTGGGTGAATTGGGTTGGGAACTTTATATGCCTGCTGAATTTGCCGCCCATGTGATGGAAACAGTTTTGGCGGCGGGCGCTGAATTCAACCTCAAACCAGCAGGCATGCACACAATGAACAATGCCCGCATGGAAAAGGCCTATCGCCATTGGGGCCATGATATTTCAGATGAAGAAACCCCGTTAGAAGCAGGCCTTGGCTTTACCTGCGCGTGGGATAAGCCCGGCGCCTTTATGGGCAAAGAAGCGTTGCTGAAACAAAAGGCCCTGCCCCATTTGCCCAAGCGCATGGTGTGCGTGGCCTTGGAAGATAATTCGCTATCAGCCGCAATGATCTATCATGAAGAGCCAGTTTACCGAAATGGCGTCAATGTTGGTTCCACCACCTCTGGCGCATGGGGCCACCGGGTTGGCCGATCATTGGGGTTGGCTTATGTCAAATCTGATACCGGTGTCACCAAAGAATGGCTTGAAAGTGGCACTTGGGAAGTTGAACTGGCTTGGAAAAAATATCCTGCAAAAGTGCAACTTTCATCGTTCTATGATCCCAAAGGCGAAGCAATTAAAGCTTGATCAACTCGTTTTAAACTTGTTTAGTCGAGCAATATCATCGCATTGATGCTAAATCTTCAGTATTTGGTTTGTGTCGTTCTGTTTTCTGAAATTTTGTTCTTTATTCCGAACGTGTGCACGCCTATATTAGACAAAACAAGGAGTGCAAAATGACAGTACAATTGGGCGACGTCGCCCCCGATTTTGAAGCCGACACCACTGAAGGCCGCATTCGCTTCCACGATTATATTGAAGGCTCGTGGGCCATGATGGTATCTCACCCGAAAGATTTCACCCCCGTTTGCACAACTGAATTGGGCTCTATGGCCGTGAAAAAGCCAGAGTTTGACAAACGCGGCGTTAAAATGATCGGCATTTCGGTTGACAGTGTTGATGATCATTTGCGCTGGAAACAAGACATCAAGGATGTGTCTGGCAGCGATGTCAGCTATCCGATGATCGGCGACAAAGATCTAACGGTGGCCAAGCTCTACGGGATGATCCACCCCAACGCGTCTGGCAATGCCAGCACCCGAACAGCGGCCGACAATGCCACGGTGCGCAACGTCTACATCATCGGCCCCGATAAACGCGTTAAAATGACCATGACCTATCCGATGAGCACAGGCCGCAATTTTGATGAGATTTTGCGCGTCATTGACTCTCTGCAACTCACCGCATCTAAATCCGTGGCAACACCCGCCAATTGGAAACAGGGCGACGATGCCATTATTTTAGGATCGGTTTCAGACGACGCGGCCAAAGAAAAATTCCCGCAAGGTTGGAAAACCGTAAAGCCTTATTTGCGTATTGTGAAACTCAGCTAGACCAAGCTTTAGTTGCTGAATATTTTCTGCAACATCCAAATATCAGATTTACAAGTGCCCGCGGCCAAAACATCGCGGGCATTTTTGTCTTCCATGTCACGCAAAGCCAAAGCGAAATAAGCGCAATGGTCAAGCTTGTTCAATTTGCCATGGTTTAAATTGTAAAATGGAAATGCCGCCGGATGGGCCGTAAATTCTGCGGCTTTGGCCGTGGCCAATTGCAACTTTTTGCCAGCGTCTGTTGCCATCATTTTCACGGCGTGATCAGCCAAAATCTTGGCCGAAAGCCACGCTGGCAATAATGCATAATGCGTGTAGGCAATACCATTCACACCCTTGTCCGCGCCGCCGCAATGGTCTGATGAGTTGCTGCGGCAAATTTCCAGCGGCATGGTTCCATCGGCGTCAACGCCAGCCTGCAAAAGTTCCTGCCAATGGGAATAAGCCGCCTTAAAATTCTGTGTGTCACCAGCAAAATCCGCAATCGTCAAATCCATCAGATTGCCCCACAAACCGCGATTGTTTGAAGCGGCACTCAACGTCATGGGTGCCACAATGTTTTTCAGCCAGTTTAGAAATGGTTTATCGTTCCAACCATCTTGAACCCAAGAGGCCGCAACAACAAACTGCCCAATATTGAAATTAAGATCTGAACGCCCTTGGGCTGTGCTGGCAGTTTTCATTGTGTTGGCCCAAACATCGGCCAATATTTGCGCGTGTCTGGCATATTTCAAATCGCCTGAAAGTCTGAAACACAAGGCCGCGCGATATGCCACGCGAATATCAGTCGTTAAGCCCTTGGCCTGATCGTCATCGGGGTTAGCCCCCACAGAACTATAATGCGGTTGAGGCGCAAAATCAGCCGCCGCATGGCTGGGCAACACCAATTCAGAGTCACATTTTTTAATCAGGCTGCGCGTCAGCTTAACATTGGTTTTCAAAACCGCAATCTGCCCGTCATCAACCAATAGGGGCTGGGCCTGTGCTGCGCTAGCCCAAACAATAAACAGTAAGGCAATAAGCCTTACCACCATTGCGCCGCCGTAAATTTGCCTGCCGCCTGCTCAATCGCAAAAGCCGTTTGAAACAGTGTTTCCTCATCAAACGGCTTGCCAATCAACTGCAAACCCAGCGGCAACCCAAGATCAGATAACCCAGCGGGAACCGCAATGCCCGGAAGGCCCGCCATGTTTACCGTTACTGTGAAAATATCATTCAAATACATTTCAACCGGATCAGTAATTTCGCCCGGTGCAAAGGCTGGCGATGGTGTGGCAGGGGTCAACACCACATCACACTTGGCCCAAGCGTCATCAAAATCGCGCTTGATCAAAGTGCGAACTTTTTGTGCTTTCACATAATAAGCATCATAATAGCCAGCTGATAAAACATAAGTGCCAACCATAACGCGGCGTTGCACCTCGCGGCCAAAACCAGCAGCACGGGTTTTTTCATAGGTGTCGATCAAATCATCGCCCGCCACGCGCAACCCATAACGCACACCATCATAACGCGCCAAGTTTGAAGAAGCCTCGGCCGGTGCCACAATATAATAGGCAGGCAGCGCATATTTCGTATGCGGCAGAGAAATTTCCACAATTTCTGCGCCCTGCTCTTTCAACCATTGCGCACCCTTGTCCCAAAGCGCGTTGATCTCAGCAGATAATCCTTCAGGCCGATATTCTTTTGGAATGCCAACGCGAAGCCCCTTCAAAGAACGCCCAATGGCCTTTTCATAATCAGGCACAGGCAGATCAACCGATGTTGTATCCTTATCATCAACTGATGCCATGGCTTTCAACATAATGGCCGCATCGCGCACATCGCGCGCAATGGGCCCGGCTTGATCGAGTGATGATGCAAAGGCAATGGTGCCCCAGCGTGAAACGCGGCCATAGGTGGGCTTAATGCCCACAGTGCCGGTAAACGCTGCAGGCTGGCGAATGGAGCCGCCCGTATCCGTGGCCGTGGCTGCTGCACAAAGATGTGCTGCAACCGCAGTGGCTGAACCGCCTGAAGAACCACCAGGCACTAGCGATGCATTAGAATTTTTGCGCCGCCATGGGTTCACAACCCCGCCATAATAACTGGTCTCGTTGGATGATCCCATGGCAAATTCGTCCATGTTCAGTTTGCCCAACATCACAGCGCCTTCGTTCCACAAATTTTGTGTCACGGTTGATTCATAGCCAGGCTTAAACCCGTCAAGAATATGGCTACACGCTTGGGTGTGAACGCCCTTGGTTGCGAACAAATCTTTGATGCCAAGGGGAATGCCTTCCAACGCGCCGCCATTGCCTGCTGCCAATTTCGTATCAGAAGCTTTGGCCATTGCGCGCGCTTGGTCTGGCGTGTTGGCAATATAAGCGTTGAGCGCTTGGGCCTTTTCAATGGCGGCAAGATAAGCATCGGTCAATTCAAGCGCCGAAAATTCGCGCGCCTTCAATTTGGTGCGGGCTTCAGCAATGGTGAAATTTGTAAGCGACATTATTCAACCACCTTGGGAACCATGAAAAAATTATCCTCAGATTGGGTCGAAGCCACAATGGCGGCGGCATAGTGGCCATCTGTCACCACGTCTTTGCGCTTTTTCATATCCATGGCCACAACCGACGTTAACGGCTCAATGCCAGTCACATCAACTTCGTTCAGCTGTTCGACAAAGGCCAGAATGGCATTCAGCTCACCCGCCAATTTCGGCACATCTTTTTCTTCAACTTTAATGCGCGCCAAACGCGCCACGCGGCGAACGGTTTTATCATCAACAGACATGAAGGATTCCTTGCTTGGCCAAGCGAATAGCAAAGCATCAGGAAATGCGCAACTTGGCTTTCTCGCGCGCCTCAGCGTCAAAATTGCTCTCGGCCAACCAAGCTTCAAAGCCAAGCTTGGCGTGCGGCCATGCGCTGTCGATCATTGCAAACCACGCCGTATCACGGCTGCGGGTTTTAATAATCATGTGTTGGCGAAATATGCCCTCAAACGAAAAACCATAGCGCAAGGCCGCGCGGCGTGAAGGCGCGTTCAAAGCATCGCATTTCCATTCAAGCCGACGCACTTTTAAATCTTCAAAGGCATGGCGCATCATCAGATAAATCACTTCCGTGCCTTCGCGCGTGCGCTGCAAAGCCTGTGAAAGCCAGATTGAACCAATCTCAATGGCCCCATTGCCGGGGTCGGCCCGCATAAACGCGCCCATGCCCAAGGCCTCGCCCGTGTCGCGCTTCACATAGGCATAAAACCAAGCATCCTTCTGGGCTTGGCGTTCTTTCAGCCAATGCATAAAGTCTGCTTGGTTGGAAAACGGCCCAAAGGCCATATAGGTCCACAGCTTGCCGCCATCATCTTTGCCCGCAATGGCGTTCCACAAATCCGCGCCGTGGCGCTCCACATTCAGCGGGTCAAGCCGAATATACCGCCCGCCAAGGGGGCGCAGATCGGGCATTGTGCCCGGCGGTTTTGGTTCAACAACGGGGCCAACGGGGTGTGATGATTTGTCTGTCATCAAACGCTTCTGCCATGTATCAGCAAATCTGTCATGGACACACTTCTCGAAATCGCAAGAGCCAGCCTGAACGCCCTGCCCCAAACCGAACGCATCATGGGCCTTGATCTGGGCTCTACCACAATCGGCATCGCCACAGCCGATTACACCCGCCAATTTGCCACCCCGCGCATCACCATTGCCCGCACCAAGTTTCAAGCGGATGCAAAAGCTCTATTGCAGTTTGCCACCAAAGAAAACGTGGGCCTTCTGGTTCTGGGCTTGCCCTTGAACATGGATGGAAGCGAAGGCCGCCGCGTGCAAAGCACCAAAGCCTTTGTGAGAAATCTTGAAAAACTAACCCCACTGCCCATCATTTATTGGGACGAACGCCTATCATCCTTTGAAGCCGAACAACAGATGATTGAGGCCGGCGTC
>JAYUHQ010000189.1:0-1640 GCA_043766895.1 Aestuariivirga sp. | reverse complement strand
CGCTATTTTCCGCTGTTTTACGATCTTAAAAACCGCAAGGCCATCGTGGTCGGCGGCGGCGAAGAAGCTTTGCGCAAAATCCGCCTGTTGCTCAAAACCACGGTCGAAATTCATGTTATTGCCCAAGATCTCCATCCTGAACTGGCAACAAATCCGCGTGTAAACTGGTTGGCCAAAAAATATGCGGCCAAACTGTTGGATGGTGCAGCCGTCGTTTTCTCGTCAGATAAAGATCTTAATGCCCAAGTATCAAAAGATGCTCAAAAGCGCGGCATCCCTATCAATGCTGTCGATCAGGCCGAGATTTCAACCTTCATCGTGCCATCAATTGTAGACAGGGATCCAGTGGTGGTAGCTATTGGAAGCGAAGGCACAGCACCGGTTTTGGCCCAAAACCTGCGCGGCAAAATTGACGCCCTGCTTCCACAAAATCTAGGTGCATTGGCAACCCGCGCTTCTTCGTTGCGCGCGTGGGTCAGCACCATTGTGGCAGCTGGTGCAGCCAGACGCGCGTTCTGGGCTGATTTCTTTTTTGGTTCGGCCCAAGAAGCGTTGCGCGATGGTGACGAAGTGGCCTTTGCGCTGGCTTTGGGAGATACCGCCTATAAATACAGCAAGGCCCGCGTTGGGCGGGTTGCGTTTGTGGTGGCAAGCAGCCCAGACCCTGAACTTCTGACATTAAAAGCCCATCGCCGCATGATGGAAGCTGACGTGATCGTGTATGATCAAGATATGTCGCGGGCAATTTTGGAAATGGCAAGGCGTGATGCTGTGCGCCTCAGTGTTGATCCAAATGCGCGCAACACCTGTGAGATTTTGATTGAACATGCCAAGGCTGGTCGCAATGTTGTCAGGCTCACTGCACATCATTTAAAAAACCAAATTAACAAAGTTCAGTTGCAAAACATCAGCGTTGAAGCGATTGGAACACAAACAGTTGCCACATCTGCAAAATCTGAAAACCTTAACTTCCCCCTTCGCGAAGATATTCGCGACGCGATAATGAGAGCCGCATCATGAATAATACTGAAAAGGGTCAAGTGATGACCGCAAACCGCTTGCGCGATGGCGAAGTGGTTTTTCTCACACGTTCAGGGGTGTGGAGTGAAAAGATTGATGACGCTGTTTTGGCCTTGGAACCCCAAGCCGCCGCTGCTTTGGAAGCCCGCGCCGCCGATGATGTCAAGTCAACCCTGATCACGGGCCAATATCTATTTGACGCTGAGCGTATTGGTGGAAAAATTCGCGCCGAACATTTCCGTGAACGCATTCGCACATTGGGTCCAACCATTCGTTTGGATTTGGGCAAGCAAGCCGAAGGCACACAAGGCGCATTTAAAGCGGTGGAGGCATAAATGTATCGCTATGACGAATTCGACGCGAAATTTGTAAACGAGCGTACTGCTCAATTTCGTGATCAAGCCAACCGCCGCCTTTCTGGCGAATTGACCGAAGAAGAGTTCCGCCCGCTGCGTTTGATGAATGGCCTTTATCTGCAGCTTCATGCCTATATGCTGCGCGTGGCCATTCCTTATGGAACGTTGTCGTCTAAACAAATGCATCAGTTGGCAATGATCGCTGATAAATATGATAAGGGCTATGGCCACTTTACCACCCGCCAGAATATCCAATATAATTGG
>JAYUHQ010000188.1:0-4550 GCA_043766895.1 Aestuariivirga sp. | reverse complement strand
GAAGCTGCATTCCCGTTGTGATTTTGGCCATCATGCGGCCTCATCGAATAACGATGGCTGCATACCAAGTGCAGCCATATAAAGATCGATTATGGCTTCCTGCTCTTGACGTTCATCGGCATCCAATTTCCGCAATGAAATGATCTTGCGCAAAATCTTAATGTCGAACCCGTTACCTTTGGCTTCTGAGTAAACTTCCTTAATGTCCCCAGCGATGGTTTTCTTTTCTTCTTCCAAGCGCTCAATGCGTTCGACAATGGCCTTCAATTGGCCGTTTGAAATTGCAGTTGTCATTTCGCACCGCTTGTGAATGAAACGACCGGACGCACATGCAATTCACGAGGATAAACACGGCGCGGCAAACCGGATGGCATGCCATAAGCGCCTGCGAGAATTTCACGTACAATATGGCTTTCGGAAACCAGACGCGATTTTGCATCTTTCCGCACCGCCGCGAATATATCGGGCGAGATTGAAACCCCTACCTTCATTTTAGACCCCTACTTTTTAGCTAAAGAATTGTAGACTTCCGCCTCAGTGATTTTGAATAAGTTTGCAATTTCCAAGGTATCCATGCCCAGCCTGAAGCAACCCCGATAAATTTCAGTGTTGCTCAGAAAAACCCCATCGGCGCACACAGTCGGATGGGGTTTCAAGTCTAGGGAGGAATGCGCCCCTTGGGGCCTCGGACTGGCGTTGGCCAGAATGGGGTGAATGGTCTCACAATGAGAATGATCAATCATGCTTCGACCTCACTTGGTTTGGGATTAGCCCTCACAAATGCTAACCGTGTATCATGCATGTCTTGGACGGTCACAGCGCCTTCGGTGACTTCAAATATTCGCTCTGCAATTTTCGGTGATGGCATTCGAGAACCAAGCTTCCAATTCAAAACGGCAGCACCCGTCACATCACCGATAATTTCGGCCATTTTTTCGCCCGTCAAAGAGCGGTCATCCATGTATGTTTTTAAATCCATGACGTAAGCTTAAAACATAATGTTTGAGCAAAGTCAAATATATTTTCACGAATTGTTTTTATTTTTGTTGACACGAGGGCAACAATCTGTTTTATTCCCCTCCACACACCACGGAGGGCGATATGCCAAACACAATCAAACTATCAGACGGACGCGAATTAGATAAACTGCCACAGAATGCCGAAACTGCGGCGCTGGTGGTTGAGATCGGCTCTCTCGATGCCAGAGGCTATGCGCACCCGTTGCCAGCGCTTACAACTGTGGGCGGGTATCTCGATGCCAGCGGCTATGCGCACCCGTTGCCAGCCCTTACAACTGTGGGCGGCTCTCTCGATGCCAGAGGCTATGCGCACCCGTTGCCAGCGCTTACAACTGTGGGCGGCTCTCTCGATGCCAGCGGCTATGCGCACCCGTTGCCAGCCCTCACAACTGTGGGCGGGTATCTCATCAAAGACGCGCCATTCGTCAAAAACATTCACAAGACAGTTTATGATGCCGCGAAGGCCGACACGAGTTTCGACATGGGCGGATGGGGCAGAGATACAGCCTGCCAAACTGGTCGTTGTCGCGGTGGCCACGTTGTAAACGCATCTGGTCAAGCGGGCTTTAACCTTAAGGCGAAAACTGATTGGGGCCAAGCCGCATTATTGATTTACCTGCGCAGTGACCCCGATCTTTGGCGCAAGGGTTATCCTAATTTTTCAAGCGATGTGAAAAATGATGACGCACTCGCCGACATGAAGCGTTACGCCGAATTAGAAGCGGCAGGTGCGCAATGATAATGCACCATTCACAAGACGAATATCAAATCACTCAGCCGCTCAAGGATGAACTTCTCGAAATTTTGACAGAATCCGCAGAGGCCGCGACGCAAGCCATCGCTAACAAAATCAACAATTCAGACCCAGCATTTGATAATTTCTGGGGCCTGCAAGGCAAGAGCCGCGAACAGTTAAATCTGCTTCTTCAAGAAGTTTTATTCGATCATTTTGCAGATGATCTTTCATGCGGAAGGCAAGAAGCGTGACCCGCCCCTTACACGCCGGAATTTCCCGCATTCTCAATCGCAAAACCATCGTTGTTGATAACGGTTGCGTGATCGTCTCGGCCAAAAATTCCAACTTCCCACGCCTGACTGAAATCGCAGCTGCTCGCCTGATGGTGTCTCAAGATATTGACCGCACGGCCAGTAATTATTCCCCAACAATTTCAAAGGATGCAATGAAATGAAAACGATAAACCTCACGGAATTAGCCAGTGTCTTATCAAAACTGACATGGGCTGAAATGAACTATTTTGCTTCAAGCGAAGCTTGCGGAACAAGTTATTCCCGCACCAAAGCCGATCAACTTGTTGATTGGGCAGATAAACAACTTGCGCCTGAAAAAATCGAGGCCGTTTCAGAAACCTTCGAATTGAAGGTGGCATGATGAACACTGATTATCACTACTGGACGAATGCTTTGCGCGGCACGTTTTTAGACGTTGCAATTGATGATCCGCAATGCGGGTTTTATGAACAGAGCAGCCCGAAAAAACAACACCGTGAAGCTTGTGCAATTTGGCGTGATGAAAACGGCACGGTCTTAGCTTTAGTTGGCAAGAGAAGTATTGACCCCGTGTTTTTATGGCCTTCGGTTTCTCACAAGCCAATCACAGAAGAAATTTATAGGCGTGTTGAGCGTGGCGAAGGCTGGCCAGATGCCATTGAAACAATAATTGGGCATAATAATCCACCAACAGATGAAGCCAACAGTGATGAGGTTGAATCTGCTGTGAAGGCGGCAACGGTAGCCGCGGCATTGGGCATTAAGAACCAACTTGAAGCTGATCGCCTTGGCAATATCCGTGATCGGCTGGCCAAGTTATTTCAAGCTAAGGAAAAAGAACGCAAAGCTGAAAAAGAACCGCACCTTGAAGCAGGCCGCGCCGTTGATGCAAAATTCAACCCTATCTTAGCCGAAATCGAAGCGGCTGGTAAAATTGTCAAAGCCGAATTGACTAAGTGGTTGCGAGCAGAAGACGATCGTATCGCAAAGGAATTGGCAGAAAAGGCAAAGGCTGATCGTGCTGCTCGTGAAGCCGCTGAGGCCAAAAATGCGCCGCCGCCGATTGCGATTGAAACGGTTGAGCCTGAGAGGCCACGGGCTGGCACAGTTGGTCGTGCTACGGGTTTGCGTGAGTTTAAAAGCGCTGTGATTGTTGATTACGCCAAGGCGCTTCAAGCGCTTGCCAGCAATGCTGAAATTCAGGCCTTAGTGCAAAGTTTGGCAGATCGCGCCGCACGCGCTGGCATTGCTCTTGATGGTTGTGAACTGAAAATTGAAAAGAGGGCCGCGTAATGAACCAAGTTGTTGAACTTCCTGCTCGCACTGGTGCCATGGTTTCCGGTGGCGCTGTCAAAGCAATCGTTCCCCAAAACATTGATGATGCCTTTCGACTGTCAAATATGATTGTCAAATCAGGAATGGCCCCATCGTCATTTAAGACACCTGAAGCCGTTCTCGTTGCCATCATGCACGGAATGGAAGTGGGCTTGCCGCCTTTGATGGCGCTGCAATCTATTGCCGTTATCAATAACCGCCCGACACTTTGGGGCGATGGCGCAATGGCGCTGGTTCGGGCCACAGGCCAACTCGAAGAATTTGAAGAATGGATTGATGGCGCTAACGACAACATGATTGCTTATTGCAAGATCAAACGTCGTGGCGAAAAACCAGTTACACACAGTTTTTCTGTTGCAGATGCAAAAAAAGCAGGGCTGTGGGGCAAGCAAGGCCCATGGACGACTTACCCGCGCCGAATGATAGCCATGCGCCCGCGCAGTTGGTGCTTGCGTGATGTGTTTGCCGATGCCTTGAAAGGCTTGCATATTGCTGAAGAAGTGATGGACACAGACATGAAGAATGTCACACCGCCTTCACCGCCGCCAGCGCCTTCTGTTGCCGCCAGTCCCCACATTGAAACTGTTCAAAGCGCGCCAGAAATCGAAGTTGTTAATGACGCAACCTCAAAACCTTTATCAGAAGTTGTTTCTGATTGGATTGCGCGTCTAAACGATGCCCCGCGCGATATTCAAGAAGAAATTTTTGAAAGCGAAATAGACCCATTTCGTGAAAAAGGTCAGTTTCCTGCGGCTGACTATAATGCCTTGCTTGCACTGGTCAAAGACGCATGAGCCTTGCAATCCCATTAACATATATGGGCGATGGCGAGTTTCGCGCCTTGAGCAAATATCATGCACGGGCCGCTGATAAGGCTCTGGTGATTGGTGAAGTTTTGACATGGGCGCAGATCAACGAGCGTAGCATCAAAACCCATAATCACTATTTTGCGTCAATCCATGATGCCTGGCTGAACTTGCCTGAAAGCGTTGCGGGCCAGTTTCCGAATGACGAAAGCTTGCGGAAATATGCGCTGATTAAAGCAGGCTATTGCTCGGTTAAAAAAATCGTGTGTGCCAATAACAAAGAAGCCAATGCAGCGGTCACACTGGCTTATGAACTTGATGAATATATCGTCTGTGATGTTTCGGGGAACGTGGCCACGATTTACCGCGCTCAATCGCAATC
>JAYUHQ010000187.1:0-11987 GCA_043766895.1 Aestuariivirga sp. | reverse complement strand
CGGCCAAGCAGCGCGGGCTTAATGTTGGCCTGCCGGCTTTCATTCCATTTGTGGGCGCCATGATCAATTTGCGTGAAACGCCCCATGATGCAGAAACTGAAGCCTATGTGGCTTATGCTGGCCCGTTTTTGGGAACGCTGGCGGCCTTTGGCGCCTATTTCTATGGCCGCCAAACGGGCCAGGAATTGTGGCTTGCCGTGGCCTATTCTGGTTTTATTTTGAACCTGTTTAACTTGCTTCCCGTGTCACCTTTAGATGGCGGACGCATCACCCAGGTTATCTCGCCGCGCATTTGGCTGTTTGGGGTGCCTTTGTTGATCGGGCTGTTTTTTTATATGCCAAGCCCGATGTTGATGTTGATCGGCGTTTTGGCTTTGCCGAACCTGCGTGCGGCATGGAACTATAACAAAAACGATCCGCAAAACGCCCAATATCGCAATGTGTCAGCAGCGATCAAAGTTGAATATGGAATTTTATATTTGGGCTTGGCGGCAATTCTCGCCTTGATGAGTTTCCATGTTCACCAAGGCCTAAGCCTGGGGCAATAGAGCCGTTGCTATTTCTTGTTGTGTCGGTGTTGGCCCAACAAATTTTCAGTATCAAACGCCTCGTCCAGCTGTTCTTGTGTCATCAGCTTTTCTGCCAACACCACGTCGCGAATGCTGCGCCGAGATTTCAGTGCCTCTTTGGCAACACGGCTGGCCTGCATATAACCCACATAAGGGTTGATGGCAGTCACAGCCACCAGCGAATGATCAAGCAATTCTTGGCAGCGTTCACGATCAGCCTCAATGCCCACAATACATTTCTCACGCAGCACTTTCATGCCACGGGTCAGCATGCGCATCGATTGTAAAATATTAAAAACAATTACGGGTTCCATCGCGTTGAGTTGCAGCTGCCCCGCTTCTGCCGCCATAGTAACTGTCAGGTCATTGCCAATCACTTGATAGGCAATTTGGTTGATCACTTCGGGCATAACCGGGTTAACTTTGCCCGGCATGATGGATGAGCCAGCCTGCACGGCTGGCAATTTGATTTCTCCAAAGCCAGCGCGTGGCCCACTGTTTAAAAGCCGCAAATCATTGCACATCTTTGAAAGCTTCACCGCGATGCGTTTTAAAACACCAGAGAAGGTGATGAAGGCACCCATATCCGATGTGGCTTCAATCAAATCACCAGCACCGATCATTCTTTCGCCCGAGATTGATGAAAGATGGCGAATAACCGCTTCGCCATAGCCTTCTGGCGTGTTGATGCCTGTGCCAATGGCTGTGCCCCCCAAGTTTACTTCGCGCAACAGGTTGCTGACCTCACGCAAGCGGTCAATATCTTCGCCCAGAGTTACGGCGAATGCCCTGAACTCATGGCCAAGGCGCATGGGAACCGCATCCATCAATTGCGTGCGCCCCACTTTGATCACATCATGAAACTCTTCAGCCTTGGCCAAAAGGGCGGCTTTCAACGCCTCTTGCTCAACAATCAAAGCCGGGCAATTTCTGATCATCGTCAGCCTAACGGCCGTGGGATAAACATCATTGGTGGATTGGGATAGGTTCACATGATCATTGGGGTGGATCAACGCATAATCACCATTGGGCCTCTGCAATTCACGCAATGCCAAATTAGCAATCACCTCGTTGGCGTTCATGTTGGTGGATGTGCCAGCACCACCTTGCAACATATCGACAATGAAATCCCCATCGGCTTCGCCAGTGATCACATGGTCGCAAGCCCGGGTGATGGCTCGCCCAATGCGCGCATCCAGCACACCAAGCTCCATATTGGCCAAGGCCGCCGCTTTTTTGGCCATGGCCAAAGATTGGATAAGCTCAGGATAATGGCTCAACAACACGCCCGTGATGGGGAAGTTTTCAGCCGCCCTGAAGGTGTGCACGCCATAAAGCGCTTTTTCTGCCAAGGTTACGCTGCCAATGGCATCGCTTTCGACGCGTGTTAAAGCCATGTTTATTCAGCCGCCATCATGTAAGTTTCAATCGGTGGGCACGTGCACATCAAATTTCGATCTCCATAGACATTGTCGACCCGTGCCACATTCGGCCAATATTTACTATGGGCAGTTTCACCCAAAGGAAAATAGGCTTGTTGTTTAGAATAGGGATGAGCCCATTCACCCAACAGTTGGCTGTGGGTATGGGGCGCATTTTTCAAAACATTGTTGAGCTTATCTGCCCTGCCCTGTTCCACATCAGCAATCTCTCCGGCAATGGCAATCATCGCATCACAGAAGCGATCAAGCTCGCGCTTGCCTTCTGATTCTGTGGGTTCAATCATCAATGTATCAACCACGGGGAAAGACATGGTGGGCGCATGAAAACCATAATCCACCAAGCGCTTGGCCACATCTTCAACGGTAATCCCCGTGCGGTCTTTCAACCAGCGCAAATCAATAATACATTCATGGGCCACAACACCGCCGGGCCCATAATAGAGAACCGGGAAATGCGGGTTTAACCGATGCGCCATATAATTGGCATTGAGAATGGCCATCTTGGTGGCCTGCGTTAACCCCGGCCCACCCATCATGGCGATATACATCCATGAGATGGGCAAGATGGAAGCAGAGCCATAAGGGGCTGCTGATACAGCACCTTTTTTGCGCTTTTCCACTTGCACCACACCATGCCCGGGCAAATGCGCCACCAAATGTTGGCGCACCCCAATGGGCCCCATGCCCGGCCCGCCGCCGCCATGCGGAATGCAGAAGGTTTTATGAAGGTTCATGTGGCACACATCGGCCCCCAATTCAGCTGGCCGCATCAGGCCAACTTGGGCATTCAAGTTGGCACCATCCAAATAAACTTGGCCGCCATTGTCGTGGATAATGCGGCAAATATCGATGATGGAATCTTCAAATACACCATGGGTTGAGGGATAGGTAATCATCAACGCCGCCAAATTGGCCGCGTGTGTCTTGGCTTTGGCTTCAAGATCAGCCACATCCACATTGCCCTTGGTATCACAGGCCACCACAACAACCTTCATGCCCGCCATCACCGCAGAGGCCGGGTTGGTGCCATGGGCTGACGTGGGGATTAAACACACATCGCGGTTTTTCTGGCCGTTGGCATCATGGAAACCACGAATGGCCAATAGCCCAGCATATTCACCTTGGCTGCCCGCATTGGGTTGCAGCGACACGGCATCGAACCCTGTAATTTCACACAGCATAGCTTCCAAACTTTTGAACAGTTCAGCATAGCCCTTGGCTTGGTCAACAGGTGCAAAGGGGTGAATGTTGCCAAACTCGGCCCATGTGACGGGGATCATCTCACTGGCTGCGTTGAGCTTCATGGTGCAAGAGCCAAGGGCAATCATCGCTTGATCAAGCGCTAAATCCTTGCCCTGCAAATGGCGCAGATAACGCATCATTTCGGTTTCAGAATGATAGAGGTTAAACGTGGGGTGCGTGAGATAAACCGACGTACGTTGCAGTGATTTCGGAACCGAATCAAAGCTTCCGCCGCGCTTTGCGCCAAACACATCCAAAGCCGCATCGACATCTTTTTCACGTGTGGTTTCATCAAATGAAACCGCCACATGTTCAGCATCAACCAACCGCATGTTGATGCGCTTTTTCTTGGCCGCTGCGATGATTGTTTTGGCCGAAGTTTTTACTGTTACAGTGTCAAAAAATGATTCATTTACAACATGTTGCCCAGCATTCTTCAAAGCTGCGGCAAAGGCTTGGGCTTTTGCATGAACCCCTTCAGCAATTGCTTTAAGCCCTTCAGGGCCATGATAAACTGCATACATGCTGGCCATAACGGAAAGCAGAACTTGGGCTGTGCAAATGTTGCTGGTGGCCTTATCGCGGCGAATGTGTTGTTCGCGCGTTTGCAAGGCCATGCGCAAAGCGGGGTTGCCTTGGGCATCCACCGAAACGCCGATCAGGCGGCCGGGCATCACGCGTTTATATTCATCTTTCGTTGCAAAAAACGCTGCGTGCGGCCCGCCATATCCCATGGGCACGCCAAAGCGTTGGGCCGAACCAATGGCAATATCAGCCCCCATTTCGCCAGGAGGTTTAAGCACCGTGAGCGCCAATAAATCTGTGGCCACAATGGCCAAAGCGCCAGCCCCGTGAAGATCTGAAATGATTGACGAAAAATCACGCAACACGCCTGATGAACCGGGATAAGACAACAGCGCCGCAAAGGTTTGGGCGGGCTTTAAATCTTTCAGTGGATCACCAATTTTAATTTCAATGCCAAAACCTTTGGCACGGGTTTGCAAAACCCCAATGGTTTGAGGGTGCGTATCAACATCCACAAAGAACGTGTTGGCTGAAGATTTGGCAATACGTTTGGCCATGGCCATGGCTTCTGCGGCAGCCGTTGCTTCATCCAACAACGACGCATTGGCAATTTGAAGCCCTGTTAGATCAACCACAACCTGTTGAAAGTTTAAAAGCGCTTCCAAGCGCCCCTGGCTTACTTCGGCTTGATAGGGCGTATAGGCCGTGTACCAACCCGGATTTTCCAGCACATTGCGCAAGATCACTTTGGGAACAATGGTGCCATAATAACCCGTGCCGATCATGGAGGTGAAAACTTTGTTTTTTGCGGCCATGTGTTTGATGGTCGATAAAGCTTCACGCTCGCTCAATGCATCGGGCAAAGCCAAGGCACGCGCACTGCGAATTTTAGCAGGCACCACTGTGGCGATAAATTCATCAAGCGTGGCAGAACCCAAAGCTTTTAACATTGCAGAAGTTTCAGCAGCGTTGGGGCCGATGTGGCGGGGGATGAAATCGGTGGTCATTTTAGGCAGCCACAAATTTGTCGTAAGCGGCTTTGTCCATAAGCCCATCAACTTCTGTGGGTGCGCTTAATTTGATTTTCATAAACCAACCCTCATTTTCGGGCGCACGGTTCACCAGTGCTGGATCACCGTTCAACTCATCATTCACGGCGATCACTTCACCTGAAACGGGCGTGTAAACTTCGCTGGCGGCTTTCACACTTTCCACCGTGGCCACCGAAGCATTGGCCGCAATCACCGCGCCAATTTTCGGCAGTTCAACAAACACCACATCGCCCAATTGGGCTTGGGCATGGTTGGTAATGCCAACAGTGGCAATGTTGCCTTCAAGGGTGAGCCATTCGTGATCTTTAGAGAATTTCATGTTTTCGTCCTATCGTTTGAAGGTGTTGGGAATGAAGGGAAGTTTCACAAGTGTTGCCGGCATGGCTTGGCCACGCACCAGCAATTGAATTTTGGTATCAACAGCAGCGAACGCGGTTTCAACATAGCCCATCGCAATGGGGCCATTCACCGTGGGGCCAAAGCCGCCCGAAGTGACCACGCCAATTTTGCGGCCAGACAAATCTAAAATTTCTGTGCTATCACGCGCTGGTGCGCGGCCATCAGGCTTGATACCAACGCGCTTGCGCTTTGGCCCATCACGCAGTTCTTGCTGCACGCGGGCAGCACCCATAAAGCCGCCCTGTTCGCGCCGACGTTTGGCAATTGACCACGCAAGTCCCGCTTCAATGGGCGAGGTGTTTTCATCAAGCTCGTGGCCATATAAACACAAGCCCGCTTCAAGCCGCAATGAATCCCGCGCACCAAGGCCGATAGGTTTTACTGCTTCGTCTTGAAGCAATATATTCCATAGTTTTTCAACGTCCTTGTCCCACACCGAAAGTTCAAAACCATCTTCGCCACAATAGCCTGACCTGGAAACATGAACATCAATGCCACCAATATTCAGCGATTGATAAAACATGAACTTCAAATCACGAACCGCAGGTGCGTGTTTGGCCAAAACCGCTTCAGCCTTTGGCCCTTGCAAGGCCAGCAGGGCCATATCATCGCCCGCCTTAAAGGTAACCCCTTCGGGCAAATGTTTGGCAAAATGGGCATAGTCAAAGTCTTTGCAGCCCGCATTCACCACCACATAAAGCCAGCCCTCATAGCCCTTATAGGCGGCGCGTGTGATCATCAAATCATCCAGCGTTCCGCCCTGCTCATTCAACAATTGCGAATAGCGTTGTTGTTGTGGCTCCAGCCCCAAAATATCTGCGGGCACCAGCTTTTCCATGGCAGCGGCTGATGTGGCAAAATCGGGCGACATCACAAAACATTGCCCCATGTGAGACACATCAAACAGGCCAGCGCTGGCCCGCGTCCAATTGTGTTCGGCCAATACACCAGTGGGATATTGCACGGGCATGTCATAGCCAGCAAAGGGCACAAGCTTTGCGCCTAAGGCCTTGTGGGCATCATAAAGGGGGGTGCGCTTTGGCGCGGTTTCAACCATAAAAATCTCCTGACAATTAAGCAAAATTCGGCTGTTGCCGAACTTGCCCCTCTGTCAGGTACCTGAGAGTTTTCGCTTACCTGTCGCTCTGACACAGGCCCGCTTTCTCCTTCGGTGAGTGGATTTTTTCCACTGCTCTCCAGATTTTATGCCATCCAAGCGGTCCATTTGCCTGAGAGTTTCCGGGGCGGTTGCTCCTTCGGCGCTGAACTTTCGTTCAATCTCTCCCGCTAGGGATGGTGTAACTTATTAGCGAATAGTCTAAACCCCTAACCCACGAAGTCAAGCAACTTGGAAAATTACATGTCAAAACCACACGTCCTCGTCATGGGCCCTTATGCAGATGCATTGATGGCAGAATTAGAAACAGCCTATGAGGTACATCGCTTTTGGCAGTTGGAAGACAAGCCCGCATTTTTAAAAAGCCATGGCGGCAAGATTAAAGCCATTGCCACACGCGGCGATGTGGGCGCCAGCGGCGACCTGATGCAGGCCCTGCCCAACCTTGAATTTATCGCCGTTTTTGGTGTGGGTGTTGATGCCATTGATGTGGCTGGCGCAAAAGCCAGAAACATTCCTGTTACCATCACATCCGGCGTTTTGCATGAAGATGTGGCTGATCTGGCTTTTGCATTGATGCTGGGCATTGTGCGGCAAATTCCGGCCGGCGATCAATTTGTGCGTTCAGGCAAATGGGCCACAGCGGGAATGCCCGTTATGCCAAGGCTTCATGGCAAACGCATTGGCATTTTGGGCATGGGGCAAATTGGCCAAGCCATTGCCAAACGCGCGCAAGGTTTTGGCATGGATATTCACTATCACACCCGCACCAAACGCGATGATGTGGATTACAAATATCAACCAACGCCCGTGGCGCTGGCCCAAAATTCAGATTTTCTGGTGGCCGCATTGGCTGGCGGCAAAGCCACCGCAGGCATTGTAAGCGCTGAGGTTTTGAGTGCGCTAGGCCCTAAAGGTTATTTCATCAACATTGCGCGCGGTTCAGTGGTGGATGAACCCGCTTTGATCAGCGCATTGGAAAACCATGCAATTGCTGGCGCTGCATTGGATGTGTTTTTGAATGAACCCAAAATTGATGAGCGCTTTTTCAAGTTGGAAAACACGGTGCTTCATCCCCACCAAGGCAGCGCCACCCATGAAACGCGAAAAGCGATGGCTGATTTGGTGGTGGCAAATTTAGCTTCGCACTTTGCCGGAAAAGGGCCTTTGACGGCGATTTAGTGATGAACGCCTAGACTTTGATCATATTTAACCCAACCCCAAAAATTGTCTTCCCGACGAAAGTCGGGACCCAGACTTGAGGAAACTGAATGTGCGGAAAGTCTGGGCCCCGACTTTCGTCGGGGTGACGGTTATGGAGAGTGGTTCAACCAATCCTGATGATGCACTACGCCCGCTTCTTTCGCGCGGGCTTTGCTTCTTGGTGTTCTTCAAAAAGTTCGGCCAGTTTTTCTGTCATGGCGCCGCCCAGTTCTTCAGCATCGATGATGGTAACGGCGCGCTTATAATAGCGCGTTACATCATGGCCAATGCCCACTGCGATTAATTCAATGGGTGAACGCGCTTCAATATCATTGATTACTTGGCGCAAATGTTTCTCAAGATAATTGCCTGAATTGACCGACAAGGTTGAATCATCAACTGGCGCACCATCTGAAATCACCATCAAAATGCGCCGCTGTTCTTGTCTGGCCAGCAAACGATTGTGTGCCCAGATCAGCGCTTCACCATCAATGTTTTCTTTGAGCAGGCCTTCGCGCATCATGAGGCCAAGATTTTTGCGCGCCCGCCGCCAAGGCTCATCAGCGGCTTTATAGATGATATGGCGCAAATCGTTGAGGCGGCCTGGGTTGGTGGGTTTGCCTTCGCTCAACCATTTCTCGCGTGATTGGCCACCTTTCCACGCCTTGGTGGTGAAGCCCAAAATTTCGACTTTGACGCCGCAGCGTTCCAACGTGCGCGCCAAAATATCTGCGCATGTGGCCGCAACTGTGATGGGCCGCCCGCGCATGGAACCGGAATTATCCAGAAGCAGTGTCACCACCGTATCACGGAACTTCATGTCCTGTTCTTGCTTGAAGGAAAGCGCGTGCAGCGGATCGGTGATCACACGCGTTAAACGCGCCGCATCAAGCACGCCCTCTTCCAAATCAAAATCCCATGAGCGATTTTGCTGGGCCATCAAACGGCGCTGTAATTTGTTGGCAAGCCTTGCCACAACGCCTTGCAAGCTGGCCAACTGTTTGTCCAAATAAGCCCGAAGCCTTGTCAGCTCTTCTGCATCACACAAATCGGGCGCATGAATTTCCTCATCAAATTGATGGGCAAACACACGATAGAAATTTTCGTTGCTTAATGATGAAAATGGAAGTTGCGGCCGCCACGGTTCTTCACCGTCTTCTTGTTGATCGCCATCCATCTCATCAGGCGCTTCTTCAGATTGGGTTTGCTGGGCGTCCATTTCAGATGCTTCGCTATCGCCCTCAGCATCTTCCATTTCTTCGGCGGCGGCTTGCTGGCTTTCCTGATCTTCACCTTGTGGGGTTTCAGAACGTTCGCCTGCGTTTTCTTCGGCCTCTTCCTCGTCTTGGTCGTTCACATCATCGGGGTCATCGCCCAATTCATCGGCCATGTCTAATGAAGCAATGAGCTCGCGTGACAAACGCGCAAACGCCTGTTGATCATGCAAGGCTGTTTCAAGATTGATGATCTTGTCGCCTGCTTTATCGTCAACCCATTTGCGCCACAAATCGACATAAGCCCGCGCCGCCAAGGGTGGTTTTAACCCCGTCAACTTTTCGCGCACAATCAAACTTACCGCTTCTTCCAAGGGCGTATCACGCCGGTTGGATGAGCGGTTGACCACCAGTTTGCCATAACGATCATCCAACATGGCTGTTAGATTATTGGCAACACCCGGCATCGCCCTGGCGCCAATGGCTTCAATGCGGGCCTGTTCAACCGCCTCATACATGGCCCGCGCATTTTTGCCCTGCGGCTGATAATGGCCATGAACCAGCTCAGAATGGTTGGCACATTTTAAGGTGAAACTATCAGCCAAGCCCCGCGTGATGGCGATATCTTGGGCCGTGGCAGCGCCGGTCACTTGCGGCAATTTAATTTTATGGCCAACCAGCTGCGGTTGATCATTGCCAAAGCTGACAGCCAGATCAACATCCAGCGCCATCGACTTCATGGCCGTGCTCAGCACATCCTTGAAGCGTTCGGCGCGATCTTCTTTGGCGGCCATTGGGGCTTAGGCGATTTGAATCCGCGAGGCGGATTCTGGCAAATCTTCGCCAAAGCAACGTTGATAAAATTCAGCCACAATGGCGCGTTCAAGTTCATCACATTTGTTAAGGAATGTAAGGCGGAAGGCAAAGCCAATATCGCCACCAAAAATCTCAGCATTCTGCGCCCACGTGATCACCGTGCGCGGGCTCATCACCGTGGAGATGTCGCCGTTCATGAAGGCGTTCCGGGTCATGTCGGCGACGCGGACCATGGCGGCGATCGTCCGCCGGCCGTCGGCGGTGTCATAGCTGGGCGACTTGGCCAGCACGATCTCGGCCTCCACGTCGTGGGCCAGATAGTTCAGCGTGGTGACGATCGACCAGCGGTCCATCTGGCCCTGATTGATCTGCTGGGTGCCGTGATAGAGGCCGGTGGTGTCGCCCAGGCCGATGGTGTTGGTGGTAGAGAACAGCCGGAACCAGGGGTTCGGCCGGATCACCCGGTTCTGGTCGAGCAGGGTGAGCTTGCCCTGCGCCTCCAGCACCCGCTGGATCACGAACATCACGTCCGGGCGGCCGGCGTCATACTCGTCGAAGACCAGGGCGATCGGCCGCTGGATCGCCCAGGGCAGCATGCCTTCGCGAAATTCGGTGACCTGCTTGCCGTCCTTGAGCACGATGGCGTCCTTGCCGACCAGGTCGATCCGGCTGACGTGGCTGTCCAGGTTCACCCGCACCAACGGCCAGTTGAGCCGCGCGGCCACCTGCTCGATGTGGGTCGATTTGCCGGTGCCGTGGAAGCCCTGGACCATCACGCGCCGGTTGTGGGCAAAGCCGGCGATCAGCGCCCGCGTGGTCTCCGGATCGAACTTGTAGGCCTCGTCGAAGTCGGGGACGTGGCTGTCCTTCTCCTTGAAGGCCGGCGCCTTCATGTCGAAGTCCACGCCGAACGTCTCGCGCGCGTTGACCTCATGGTCCGGGACCAGGGTCAGCAGTCTGTCTTCGGTGGAGTCGAATGCGGTCATGGCGCGGATCGATTACAAGCTTGCCGGGACGGAAGCAAACAGGTGTTTGTAGCTGCGCGCGCCCGGCGACAGGCGCCAGGAGGACCCGCCATGCTCAAGGACGCCGACAGCGCCTATCGCACCATCAGCGTGCGTCCCGAGCCCACGGGGTTCGGCGCGGAGATCACCGGCCTCGACCTCGCCCGGCCGATGCCGCCGCAGACCCTGGCCGAGGTCAAGGCGGCCTGGGCCCGCCACGGCGTCGTCGCCTTCCCCGACCAGCCGCTGAGCCTCGACGCGCTTGAGGCCTTCACCCTGCAGATGGGCGCGTTCGGCGACGACCCCTATGTCAAGCCGATGGCCGGCCGCCCCAACGTGCTGGAACTGCGTCGCGAGCCCGACGAGACAGCGTCGAACTTCGGCGCCGGCTGGCATTCCGACTGGAGCTTCCAGGACACCCCGCCGGCGGCCACCATCCTGCGATCGCAGGTCACCCCGCCGGTCGGCGGCGACACCCTGTTCTGCGATGGCGCACGAGCCTACGAGGCGCTGTCGCCGACAATGCAGGCGATGCTGGCGCCCCTGCAGGCGATCCACTCGGCGGTGCGGCCCTACGGTCCCCAGGGCTCCTACGCCCGCGAGACCGCGGCGCGGACGCTGCAGATCATCTCGTCCAAGGCCGCCGAGGCGTCGCGCACCCACCCCCTGGTCCGCACCCACCCGGTCACCGGTCGGAAGGCGCTGTTCATCAGCCCGGTCTATACGATCGGCATCGAGGGCCTGACCGAGCCGGAGGCCAACGCCATCCTGGGCTTGCTGTTCAAGCACATGGTCCAGGACACCTTCGTCTATCGCCACCACTGGCGCGCCGGGATGGTGCTGATGTGGGACAACCGCTGCACCGCCCACCTGGCCGAGGGCGGCTACGACGGCCACCTGCGCCTGATGCACCGCACCACCGTGGCGGGCGATGCGCCGGTTTAGACAGCCGAATTATCGTAGCACTTTATATCTGGTCATCTCATTTTTTCCGTGCTACGATAAAGGGTGGAATTCGATCCAGGCAAGGATGCCGCCAACGTCGCCAAGCATGGGCTTTCGTTGACGCGGGCTTCGGAGTTGATGGTCGAAGTCTACGTGGAAGACGACCGTCTCGACTACGGGGAGCGCCGATTCAGGGCCTACGGGCTTCTGGACGGAAAAGCCCACTGCCTCGCCCTTACCTTTCGAGACGGCGTGGTTCGCGCCATCAGCCTGCGGCGCGCGCACAGCAAGGAGTACAGACGCCATGTCCGTTAAGAGCTTTGACCACCAATTTGACGAGTTGCCGGAGCCGGATCTGACGGACCCGGACAATCCGGAGTGGACGGCGGAGGATTTCGCCCGAGCCCAGAGGCCGGAGTTTTTTCCGCCGGAAGTCCTGGCCGCCTTCCCCAACACCAA
>JAYUHQ010000186.1:0-4576 GCA_043766895.1 Aestuariivirga sp. | reverse complement strand
ATGGTGGGCGGTATTGGGATCGAACCAACGACCACTACGATGTCAACGTAGTGCTCTACCGCTGAGCTAACCGCCCACGCTTGTCAGCAAGGCTGCGTATATCGCCACGTATCAAGTCTGGCAAGGGCGGGTTTAGGCCGCCATCAAACGATTTACTTCTTCAACCAGATCGCGAAGATGAAATGGCTTCGACAAAACTTTGGCATCTTTCGGCGCTTGTGAATCCGGGTTCAACGCCACCGCGGCAAAGCCCGTGATGAACATGATCTTCATCGAAGGATCAAGCTCAGCAGCCCTGCGGGCCAGTTCAATTCCATCCATTTCCGGCATAACGATATCAGTCAGCAACAAATCAAAATTATCTTGTTTGATTTGTTCAAACGCACTTGCACCCTCAGCAAAAGGTGTGACGCTATGACCAGCCTTTTGCAACGCCTTCACCAGAAAGCGGCGCAAATCATCATCATCTTCAGCCAGAATAATTTTCACCATGAACCTTCAATCTATGAGAGAGCGCCAGCCGTCAAGTGTGATCGACATCTAAACACAGCATATAAGGCCAAGCGGTAAACAGGAGATGAAGCTTTGGCTCTAGACAACACAGCCCCATCTGCAACATAATCGCTGAGTAAATTCACTGGAAAACGCCCATGGCGCAACCCTTCTTTGAAATTCTAGCGCCAGCCCATTGGAATGCGCCAGCCGTGTTTAATTCGCCCCACAGCGGTCGCGAAATTCCACCTGCATTAACCCTGCGTTCGCAATTGTCCACTTTAGCTCTGCGGCAATCTGAAGATTGCTTTGTTGATGAGTTGTTTTTGGGCTGCCAGCGCCATGGCATGCCCATGTTGCGGGCTTTGGCATCACGCGCCTATCTTGATTTGAATCGCGAGCCTTATGAACTTGATGCAAGAATGTTCCAAGAAAGCCTGCCCGGCTTCATGAACCCAAGTTCTGCCCGCGTTGCTGCGGGCTTTGGAACTGTGCCAAGGCTGGTGATGGAAGGACAGGAAATCTATCGCGGAAAACTTACTCTGGCTGAAGCTGTAGAGCGGATCGATAACTATTATCGCCCCTATCATCGCACATTAACTGCGTTGTTGAACGAGGCCCATGCTGCAACCGGCCACGTTTTGTTGATTGATTGTCATTCCATGCCGTCTTCGGCCGTGCAAGGCCTGCACCAACCATTCGCCACCAGAGTTGATATGGTGATTGGTGATCGCCATGGCGTGTCTTGCGGGCGCGAGCTCACCAACGCCATCCAAGACTTTTTTAGCGCTCAAGGCCTGCATGTGGTGCGTAACAAGCCTTATGCTGGCGGTTTTATCACCGAAAGCTATGGCGCACCGCAGCAAAAACGCCACGCGTTGCAAATTGAAGTGAACCGCGAGCTTTATATGGATGAACGACGCCAAGAAAAAAATGCGGGCTTTGAGCAGATTAAGCAAATTTTGACAAATTTTGCAGCTTTCATCCAAGAAATGCTTATTGAAAAGGACTTCCAGTTGCAACACCCACTGGCCGCCGAATAAAAAAAGGGGCCGATGCACTTACGTGATCGGCCCAAGTCTAGGGAGGAAACGCCCAAGAAGGGCTGCGAGCGAGGGCAAAGCCACTCAACTCACTGACAATCAATTGGCATCACACCATGCTGTTTTCAAGGTAATTCTGTTCAGAAAATGTTAAGATCTGTCAAAATCAATCAATTTCGACCACAAAATTAGAATTTATCACTTTAGAACAATGCGTTAAAAGATACATGCAAATTTTGCATGCCAGTTAGAACTTATTGCACTGCACAATAAAAAACGGAAAATACATGAGTTCCACTTCTGAAACTGCCCAACTCGCTGATTTTATGCTGGAACTGGCAGCCGCCGCAGGGGCTGCCATTTTGCCGTTTTTTCGCCAAACCTTGGATATTGACGATAAGGGCGGAAAATCTTGGGACCCGGTAACGGCGGGCGATAGAGCGGCGGAATTGGCGATCCGCGGCCTGATAGAACAAAATTATCCCAACCATGGCATCATAGGAGAGGAATTTGGAGAAAGCAAGCCTAATTCTTCCTATACTTGGGTTTTAGACCCGATTGATGGCACCAGAGCCTTTGTTATAGGGCTCCCAGTATGGACAACGCTGATCGGCCTTTACCGCGATGGCAAACCCCTTTTGGGGTTGATGCATCAATCTTATGTGGGTGAAACTTTTATAGGCACACCGGAAGGCAGCTTTCATGTGCGTGGTGGCATAAAAACACCAATCAAGGTCGCAAACCCAAAACCATTGGGCGCAACGATGGCGGGAACCACCTCACCCCATCTTTATGAAAATCAACAACGGTTTGAGGCTTTGCGCCACGCCGTGCGCCTGATGCGCTATGGCGGAGATGCCTATTTCTTCAGCTTAATGGCAGCAGGCCATCTGGATTTGGCGCTGGATGCTGGCTTGCAGATTTATGATATTGCAGCACTGATCCCAATTATCAAAGGTGCCGGCGGCGTTGTTGATACTTGGGATGGCAAAGACCCGAGCCTAGGCGGAAATATTATTGCGGCTTCCAACCCACGGCTTCTTGAGGAAGCCAAAGCATTGTTACAGGATTAAAACATGACGCATCTCAAACCTTGGGCCCACTGTGGCGCTGATCTGGTGGCCGTGGCCATGGGGCGCAAACCTGCCGATACTGTGATTAAAAACGCAAGATGGGTGAATGTTCATTCGGGTGAAATTATTCCTGAAACTGATATTGCAATCAGCCACGGCCGCTTTGCCTATGTAGGCGCTGATGCCAGCCACACGATCGGCCCTGCAACCAAAGTGATTGACGCTGCGGGCCGCTATGCCTGCCCGGGCTTTTGTGATGGCCACATGCATGTGGAAAGCGGCATGTTGACTGTCACCCAATTTGCCCGCGCCGTTGTTCCCCATGGCACGACAACCATGTTTATTGACCCGCATGAAATTGCCAATGTGTTGGGCGTGCCCGGTGTGAAGCTGATGCATGATGAGGCTTATGGCCTGCCGCTCAACATTTATGTGCAAATGCCAAGCTGCGTGCCTTCTGCCCCCGGGCTGGAAACGCCCGGTGCCACCATCAGCCCCCAAGATGTGGCAGATGCAATGGCGTGGCCCAATATCATCGGCCTTGGCGAAATGATGAACTTTCCCGGCGTGATCAACGGTGATCCTAAAATGCTGGCCGAAATTGCCGCAACTCAAGCTGCGGGCAAAACCGTGGGCGGGCATTATGCCTCGCCCGATTTGGGCCATGCCTTTCATGCCTATGTGGCTGCTGGCCCGGCGGATGACCATGAAGGCACCAAGGCTGAAGATGCCATTGCCCGCGTGCGCCAAGGTATGCGCGCCATGCTGCGGCTAGGTTCAGCGTGGTATGACGTGGCCAGCCAAATCAAAGCTGTAACCGAGAGCGGCTTAGACTCTAGAAACTTTATTCTGTGCACGGATGATTGTCATTCCGGCACCTTAGTGAACGAAGGCCACATCAACCGCGTGTTGCGCCATGCCATTGCCCAAGGCCTCAAACCCATCACCGCCATCCAAATGGTAACGCTGAACACGGCCACGCATTTCGGGCTCGAACGCGAATTGGGCTCCATCACCCCGGGCAGGCGGGCTGACGTGGTGTTAACCTCTGATCTCATCGCCTTGCCCATTGAGCTGGTCATGGCCCATGGCGACGTTGTGGCCGAACATGGCAAGCTGATCGCCACCTTCCCTGCCTTTGAATATCCAACGTCGGCCAAAGCCACGGTGAATATGAAGCGCGATGTAACGGCGCAAGATTTTGACATCAAAGCCCCCGAAGGTGCCAACCAAGTGCGCGCAAGGGTGATTGGCGTGATTGAAAACCAAGCGCCCACCAAAGCGCTGGAATTGGATTTGCCTGTGCAACTTGGCTTGGTGAATATTGAAGCGCAAAATGATGTGGCCCAAATTGCCATTGTGGAACGCCACGCCGCAACGGGCGCTGTGGTCAACGCTTTTGTCTCTGGCTTTGGTTATAACGTGCCTTGCGCCGTTGCATCCACCGTGGCCCATGACAGCCACCACATGATTGTGGTGGGCACCAACAAGGCTGATATGGCATTGGCCGCCAACACCTTGCGAAAAGTGGGCGGCGGCGTGGTGGTGATTGCGGGCGGCAAACAATTGGCGCTGGTTGAATTGCCCATCGCTGGCTTGATGTCTGATGAGCCTGCCGAAATCGTGGCCGCCAAAGCCGATAAAATGGTCGAAGCCATGAAGGCCTGTGGTTGCATGCTGAACAACGCCTATATGCAACATTCGCTTTTGGGCTTGGTCGTCATCCCCAACTTGCGCATCTCAGATAAAGGCCTGATTGATGTGACGAAGTTTGAGCGCGTGGACCTGTTTGTATAAAACAAGACTCTTCGCTTGGTGATTTCGTGTCATTCGAAACCGAAGGGGAAGAAGGGAAGCGCGTGGGACAATCCATCGCGGTTTGCCACTGTTATTTAGAGTGGCTATGATATGCGTTGGGAAACCCCACGCGCGACAGGAATTAAGCATCAGAGGAACTGTCACTCCGCC
>JAYUHQ010000185.1:0-12055 GCA_043766895.1 Aestuariivirga sp. | reverse complement strand
TTCTGTCTCATCATCGTTCTCCATATGATTACGATGAGCCAAAAATCCTCCACTCTTCAAGTCATGCATTCTGTCCCATTGGTGCTGATGTCGGACATTCAGTCTTATAATCTCGTTGCTTCCGAATCATCTCTCGACTCCTGTTGATGGGAGCGCGACACTCCGATACGAGATTTTCGGAAAACGTCGTTTGGCATGGGGCTCTATGGAACCGACGAACAAAACTGCTGGGGCTTATGAAAGCCGTGAAGACCTTGTGCGCTTGGTTGAAGCGGCTGGTCATGCCATGCCATCCGAACACCAGCTTGAACGCTGGCGTGGCGAAGGGTTGCTTGCACCGGTGCGCCAGATACAAAATCAATATCGAGGCAGCACTGTTGAATTTCCCATTGGAACCGCAAAACAAATTATAGAAATTCAAAATCTATTAAAAATAAAGAAATCACTTAATTTCGTTGGGTGGGAATTATGGTGGTCTGGATTTCCAGTGGATGAAAAATGGTGGAAACCCCATATTGAAAAATCGGTGAATTCATTTGATGGCCACTTAAGTAATTCGAAAAAGCAATTGGCTTTAGACGAAGAGGAAGCTGCAGATAATATGCTTAAATCCGAAACTATATTCGATCGGGCTGCAAAATCCTTTGGTAAGGATAAAATTACTTCGCGAATAAAACGGCGAATTAACTCGTGGCAAATTTCCTCACTAATACGAATATTCAATGAAATTGGTCTTGGTCAATTTGATAAGTTTGATTTGCCAAACACATCTGATGATCAGTCTGACAAAAGTCTAGTAATTCAGGCTCTTGATCTACATGATCAAAATTCAAATAAGAATTTGGAATTTGGAAGAAAAGTTACTGAAAACGGGGCAGTTAAACGTAATCACATATTCGGGCAAACTCTTGAACTCGAAAACGCTTTGCCCGCTACCCTAAGCGGGCTTTCCCAGTCTTTTGTATCACGTAATTTGCAAGAGCATGGCATTTGTACAAACGCAGAACTGGAAAATGCGCGAAATGACATCAGCAACGCGTTCCAAATTGCAAAATGTTTGTACGAGATTATGAAACCAATTTTTGGCAACAGGGCTTTTGGTTTAAGGTTTGCAGTGTGGATTACAGACCATGCAACACTATCGCAGAAAGCTTTATGGATTGCGTGCTTCGCTTTGATGAGAAGACATGGAGCTAATTTAAAATCCTCTGCAGAGATTTCTGAACTTGCCAGAAATGCGATTGAAATGAAAAATGTCGCTGCAGAATTTAATCGGGTTGTGCAGTTGAATCCGAAGTTAAATGCCTTTGTAACTCCAAAAGTTTTGAAGCACGCGTTTTCGAGTAAAACTGAACTGGAAAAATTCAACGATCAGCTAAAGCGGTTGGTTTCTGGCACTGATTAAATCATGACAGCGTGATAATTTCATTTATTTGGTATGAACTTGCCATGCAAACATGCTAATAATTATTGAAATAATCGGTGGGAAATATCTGTTGTGGATCAATTAATTACAGATGACTTGGATTATGCCGAACGGTCCGAATATTGGCATAGAAAATCGATACTGACCCCCACTCATCCTGGACCCGCCAAAAGGCGTGAACGCAGGCCCTTAATTATTTGTGGTCATGGGGCGCGATTAAATATTGAACGCGGCACTTTATTTGTCAAAAATGGATTTACCCATTATCCACAAAAACAAGAAGAATTCCGCTATTTTCGGGGCGATCCGCATTTACCCAATCGCATAATCATTATGGATGCATCAGGCTCAATTTCTTTTGATGTTTTGGCCTGGCTGGACGAACAGAAAATCCCTTTAATTCATCTAAATTGGCAAGGTGATATTATTTGTGTTGCCAATGCAAATTATTCAGCCGATCCGAAATTAGTGGGTGCGCAAAGAAAAGCTCTTGAAACGGGTCATGCCGCCAACCAATCACGGCAATTGATAATTGAAAAATTCAAGAATTCAATTTCGACATTAAAATTGTTGCCTGATAATTCTACTAAATCAGCGGCAATTGAGCTTCTCAATTCAGCAATAAGCGAATTAAATTCTGCAAAAATAATTCCAAGTGACAAAATGCTCGGTATGGAGGGCCAAGTTGCAGCACTTTATTTCGGTGCTTGGCGCGGAATTCCCATTAAATGGAAATTGTCAAAAAAAGAATTCATCCCCAATGATTGGAATGTCATTGGTGGACGACGATCTGCAATCAGTAAAACAAATCGAAATGCCAGGCATCCCGTTAATGCCATGCTGAATTATGGCTATGCCATTTTACACGCGCAAATAAAAATGCAGATAATTGCCGAAGGGTTAGATCCGACGATCGGGCTTTCTCATAGCGTTAGAAAATATCGCGATGCATTGGTTTTGGACCGAATGGAACCGTTGAGGCCTTTAATTGATCTGCAGATTATTAAATTCGTGCTTGAAAATACTTTTCGCATGGCAGATTTTACAGTTACCACCGACGGATTTTGTAGATTAAATCCGGAGTTGGCGAGAAAGATCATTAGCATTATCGAGTCACCGCAAATTTCGTATAAATCAAAATATTTAGAAAAGTCGGTTTCAGTAGGATCAAAATGGATAATACTATCGATTATGTTTTTGGGGATGATGTTCCAAAAAAAAATCCTTGGCGCGATGACAAATTGGGGTATGCGCCATTTGCTGAGCGAATTTGCAGAGTTATTTTAAAGCTGACTCCTGTAAATGGCTATGTGATCGGTTTACATGGAAAATGGGGCAGCGGAAAATCGACAGCCTTAAATTTCATTTTGGAGTACCTAGAAAAACATAATATCGAAAACAAAGGCAAAGAGATAACGCACATAGATTTTCGACCTTGGATAGTATCTGGTCATCAAGATCTCATAGTCGCATTCTTCAAAATACTTTCCGAAAATCTCGGCCCAAGGGAAGGCTTTCTGAAGAGACATTTCAGGCCTATAGCGAAATTCATCAATGGAACAACTGACAATTTAGTTGATGCGGCGGCTACGGTCGCAATAACAGTTGACCCAAGTGGTGGAATTGCTAGTGGTTTCGCGGGAAATCTAGCGAAAAAATCGTTCAACTCGATGCTAAGTAGTTTCTTAGAAGATCCGTCTCTCCAAACGGCATATGAATCCCTTAAAACTCAACTTGCTGCAAGTGGCAGACGCTTTCTCGTTACGGTAGATGATATTGATCGTCTAGGCGAACTTGAAGTTAGGACAATAATGCAGTTAGTTAAATCCATCGGCCAATTGCCGAATGTAACTTACCTCCTTGCATATGATCGGGTCGTCGTTTGGCGTGCTCTAGACCAAGCTCCGTATCAGGATGTCCCACACTTCGCTGAGAAGATTGTTCAGCAGGAAATTGAATTGCCCACTCCAAATAGAGGCGCATTGTTAGCAATATTAAATACTGAACTTTCTTTTCTATTAAATCTTGTTCCTGAAAGTGCTCGTTGGATTGAGCTGGTTCAGCAAGGAATTGATAGGTGGATACGGTCGCCACGCGACATAGTGCGCCTATCAAATGCAGTAAAATTTTCTTGGTCTGCACTGCAATATGAGATTGATCCGCAAGATCTATTGGCAATGGAGGGGCTTCGTCTATTTGACAGTGATGCGTTTAACTGGGTTCGGGACAATCGAGATTTTCTGTTTTCGCAAGGTCGGTATATTCTCGCGCAAAATGATCTAAAGCTCCTTACAATCGAAAGCTTAAGAGCCCGAATTCAGAAAGAATCGCAGCCCCAATTAATGCGTGTTATCTCAGTTTTATTTCCGCAAGAGTCAGAGCTTTTGGAGAATCGCAAATCCTATGGCGGCGAAAGTTACATCGAAGTTCAGAGGAGACGCGGAATTGGAAGTGAGGCCGGTTATGATGCTTATTTCGGCATGCACCCATCCGCTGATACGATTCCCAATGCCGTAATCAATGATCTCATATCAAAGCTAAACAATGCCAAAGAAATTGAGAACATTATTCGTTCTTACTTTGACCGGAAGAACAGCCGTGGAGAGCTGATGTTGGGAAAACTCCTCGACGAATTGTTAGTGCGTTTTCGTTCTCGGGATCCAGTTCCCCCAACTAAAGAACTCTTAGTGGCCCTCTTTCAAGTTGGAGGAAACCTACTAAATATTGAAGACTATGGAAATGCATTCACCTTATCACCGAGAGCTCAAGTTAGCCTCCTGGTAAGAACAATGCTACAAGCATGGGGCACTCATGCGGCTGGTAAAAGTTTGGTTGCTGCTTTCAAAAGTGGTGGCTCGGTGGCATTTCTGGCGGAAATCTATGTCGATAGAGGACGGGAATTAGGGATATTTAAATCTGACACTTCTGTTTCGCCGTTGATAGATCAAATTGCCTATATCCAGATAGGAAAAATACTTTTCGGTAGGATAAAAGCTGCGGCCAAAAACGGGACTCTTGAGGAGTCCCCATTTTTCTTTAACATCGAACGATCGTGGGGACATCTTGATAGTCCCCTGTCAGTCAAACGTTGGTTGTCAAGCGGTATGAAAAAGTCCGGAAAATTTTTGGCAACGGCTGGAAAGGGATTAGTAAGTTACTCAATTGGTTCCGTTAGCCGAAGTTATACGATGAGCGGATTGCCCGATGAAAGTTTTTATGATCTGCAAGTAATTTCTGATTCTGCTGCTAAACATGCAAAAGACTCGGAGTTGTCTCAGGATGAGCTCAATCTGATTGCGGAATTAGCTCGTGGGGCAAAAGCGATTTTAGGAGAACGATCGACCCAATCCTCAAGTTCCAGCCAACAACTAAAACCTTGAGGCCCATGCAATTCCAACGAGAGTTGTTCAACCGATCAAACTGGTCCAATCAATTTTGCACGAAGCCAAAATCTCTTGGAATAGATGATAACCAATTAAGCCATCTGAATGTGATGAACGAACGAAACATTCAATCATAGAACCGCTACAGCTCAATCCCGTCATTAACGAGGACCAAAGTGTGGCTCAAATCCGGGATAGCTATAATCCCCCGGTGGCGATGGGATACGTTATCCCTACCAGCAGGCCTGCCATCCTCTTCCATCCAGATCACCGTCATGAGCGGGACTCCCTTTGGAAGAAGACGAAGTTCAGCTAGAACATATTAGGAACAATGTCAAGGGGTTTAGGAATTATTTTCATACCCACCCAAAATCCGTCACCCCGACGAAAGTCGGGGCCCAGGCTTGCAGCAGGCGAGCAGGTTGAAAGTCTGGGTCCCGACTTTCGTCGGGATGACGAATTATGGGTATGCGCGGGGATAACGAATTATGGGCGTAGGCGGCGATGAGGGGTTAAAAGGGTGGGAATGACGAGCGAGGGCGATGACGGACTAAGCGGGTGGGAATGACGAGTGAAGGGGATGACGGCTGGGGGTTGGCCGAGGCGCCCTGGTTTATCCCACAATAAATTCAAAGCTTGGCCCTGTTTCAACTTTTAGCGGGCCGCTTGTTGGCCCTTCGAAAAACTCACCATCCATTACATAAGTTTCTGGGCAGGCAATTTCGAAGGCATCGCTTGAAAAACTTATCGCACCTTTGGGCACTTTGCGGGATTCGCTGCCATACATGATGGGCAAAAGCCATCTGAAAACATTGGGCACAGGATAGGGAAATGCGGTTGCGCGAATTGCACCATTTTTGCCGCCCCAGAAAGGCTTGGTGTGGAAAAACAGTTTTTCCAACGTGGTGGCCAGAAACATCACCTGGGCCCCATCCACTTTAACGCTGCCATTGGCCGAAATGCGCATGGGGTAGGGCCGATCAAGGCGCTGCAAATCTTGTGGATTGGCGCGTAAAAATGCGGCCTTGGCCAAGGCTGAAGCCATAGTGGCAAAGCTGGCAAAATTACCTTTAACACCCTTGTCGTTAAACGCCGTTTGGGCATAACGCGTGGCTGTGGCACCGGCACCGGCACCCAATGTCATGCCATGGCGAATGCCACCTTCACGCGCGTTGAGAATGCGCATCGAAGGCCTGATGACGATTTTTGCCTCATGCAGGTTTTTGATAAACGCCGCCTGCGCCGCAATGCCCCGCGTTTTAAACCCAATATCTGTTGCTGTAAGATTGGTTGTGCCATGGGGCAAGATGCACAGCCTTGGCATGTGGTTAAACATTTTGCGCTCGGCCAAAATGGTTTGAATGGCCTGCACCGTGCCATCGCCAGAACTGATAAAAATATCGCTCACCTGGTCTTGCGCCATTTCAAACAGATAGGGCGAAAGCCTGCTGAAATCTTCCAACATGCGAAAGTTCAAGCCGGTAAGAGATTGAACATGTTCGGCCAAGGCGCGGCCCTTGCCATTGCCACGGCCAGACGCTGGGTTAATCAGCACACCCGCCCGCCGCATCAGGCTTGATCTGTCCGCGCAAGCAAAACCACCGCAAGTGCAGCAAAAAGTAAAATGGGCCCCCATGCCGCCATCCATGGTTTAACGCTTCCGGCTTCACCCATTGTCATGGCAATGCCTTCGCCCACGAAATAAACAAAGCCTAAGGCAACACCTGCCGCAAAAATTAAACCCAAACCACCGCCGCGCCGGAACCTTGTGCCAAGCGGAATGACCAAAGCGATCATGACAATTGCGGTGACAATCGGGGTGAGCCGTTTATGCCACCATGTGTCATAAACATAGGCAGGCCTTACACCAAAGCCATCATTGGCCACAAAGGTGCCAAGCTCTTGCAATGTCATTTCTTCGGGGCTGGCAATTTTGTTTGATGCAAGCCGCATCTCTCCATCATAAACCATATTGGCCAAATGGTTTGGCTTCTCGCCTGTGCTGTAATAAATCGTCACATCGTTCAACAGCCAACGGCCTTCCTTTTGATAGGCATTTTTTACAAAAAGCTGTTCTTTCAATTGGCCCGAAGGCTCGCGCCGAAAAAGAATAAGGCCATCCAATGTGGCACCATCAGATGTCACATGGTCTGCGCGCATCAAATCATTGCCTGATCTAATCCACACGGGTTGATTGACATCGTTGCTCAACTTGCGGGTGGCATAGTCCCCAATGCCCCAACTGCGCAAAGTGGGCGCTGCTGCCGGAATGGCCTGATCGTTGACCAAATAATGAAATCCACCAATCACCACCGCCATGGGCAAAAGCATTTTGATAACGCCGGCGGGCGAAATTCCCGTGGCCCAAATTGCGGTAAGTTCGTTGCGATAACTCAGCTCTGTAATTGTAAGCAAAAGTGCCAACAGCAAACTTGTGGGCAAAAACAGCGAGACGATGGCGGGCAACCGCAGCACACAATAATAGCCAACCGCGTATAAAGTATTGGATTCAATTTTGGCAATTTCTGTCAGAAAGCTCACCACCTCTAACGTTAAAACAAATGCCGAAAGGCCAAACAAAATTGCCCCAAAGCGGATCAAAATCATCTTTGTAAGAAGTGAGGCGATAAGTTTCATGCGGCGGCAATTTCAAATTCATGCGCAGGGGCAAAGCCTTGGCCTAAGCCGCGCCATTGTTTAATTTTCACAACGGTTTGCCACTGGCCTTTGGTGCGCGAAATTTCATAAGTGTTCCATTCCGCTGGGTGGGGGTGTTTATGGGTAATGCTGGCCGATGCCACCCCAACGACTGGCACACGGTTGCCATTTTCTTCAATCCAATGAAAACTGCGCACATGGTTGTGGCCATGGATAACCAGTTCAACTTTTTCGCGGCACAGCAAAGTTTTCAGTGCCGCGGCATCTGTCAAACTGCGCAAGCGTGCGGCAAGGCCCGGTGCGGGTGGATGATGGATCATCACCAACCGATAAAATCCTTTGTGCCTTAATTCTTCCAAACGCGCCGCCAATTGTTTCAACTGTGCCTCGCCCAATGTTCCCTCAGCGCTATGCAGCCTTCGCGGCTCAGCACTGTTAAGGCCGATAAGGGCAATATTGCGGCGCAAGCGCACAAAAGGAAAGGGCTGGTCTTGCTTCATATCACTGGACATGAAAGCATCAAGCAGGCCCAAACCTTTTTGCCACGTGATGGGCACATAAGCATCATGATTGCCGGGCGTATAGGAAAGCCAATCGGCCGGGCCAAAGGCTTCCATCCACCCGCGCAGCTGTTGAAACTCAACCACACTGGCAATATTGGTGCCATCGCCCGTAAACGCCACATGATCAACCTGGGCCGATTGAATATCAGGTTTGAGCGCTTCAACCACGCCAACCAGATGTTTCTGGCGGCGGTTGAACGCCCAAGACGCAGCCCCCACAATGCGCTTGATCTTGAAATCGCGCAGCACGGCACCCGAAGGCAAAGGGCCTAAATGCAAATCCGAAAAATGGGCCAGTTTAAATGTCACAATGGCTTTTCATAAACGCGATAGGTTTTATACACTGATGCGCCATGGGCCTCAGCCAGTTTACGCATGGCCGTATTATCTTCCAGTACCCAAGACAATTCACCAAAATTTCCGCCACGGCCAAAATGAAATTCAAAGGGCCCGCGAATGGAACAAATCGCCAAAGCGGCACCCAAGGCGCTGTCTTGATATTTTTTGCGAACCCCCATCAATGGCACGCGGCAGGTGAGCGATTTTTTGCTGATCAATTTGCCCACCAGCTTGGCCCAGCCGAACGGCAAGATTGATCCATTCATGCCCGCAATCCATTCATTCAGGTTGGGCAATGAAATGCAAAATGCTGCGGGCTCACCTTTGTAAAAAGCAATGCTGGTCATATCCTTATGCAGCAACATTTTGAAATTTGTGGCCAGCATGGCAAGTTCGGCCTGCGTGAAGGGGATAAAGCCCCAATTGTCGCTCCACGCATCATTGAAAATCGACATCACAATGTCGATGTCTTCTTTGATCTTGCTTTTGTTGACAGGGCGCAGGGTAATATCACCCGATGCCATGGCGCGATCATAAATTTTCTTCAGTGTGGGGGCAAAACCATTGGCGCGGGGCAACTGATAGGCCAACATGTCTTTGGCCTTGGTCATCCCCTGTTCTTTAATGCGTGCATCATAATAAGGCCGGCCATGGCCCATGAACAACATGGGCGGTGTATCAAAGCCATCAATCAACGTTCCTGATTCATCGTTGATTGAAAAGCTAAATGGCCCGCGCACAGTTTTCATGCCGCGTTCGCGCAGCCAATCACCACCGGCTTTAAACAATGCGGCAAACACTGCCGGATCATCCACCGCTTCCAGAAAACCAAACTGGCCCGCATCATCATGATAGCGCTGTTGGTGCAGATCATCAATTTGTGCCGAGATGCGCCCAACCGGCACGCCATCTTGCTCAGCAATAAACAATTGCGCTTTGGCGTGTTGAAAATAGGGGTTGCGCTTCTGGTTTAAATGATCAAGCCGTTCAAGAAAAAGCGGTGCAATCCAATTCTTGTCAGACTCATAGATTTTGAATGGTACTTTCAGAAAATCCATCTTGTCTTTTTTGGTTTCAACGGGGCGAATGGTGATTGTTGGCATGATGCATTTCTTTGTGTTTTGCGATATGCCATAGATGAATGAGCCAAGCGGCCTTGGCAAGAATTTTCGAGTGGGGGCTCTCTATGCGGCGGATACCAATCAAGCTGTTTCAATGGTTCTCGCGCTTCAGGCGGGGCAAAACGTTGGGCGCGCGCGTGTGCGCCGTTGATGCCCAGAACCGCGTTCTGCTGGTGCGCCACAGTTATATTACCGGTTGGACATTTCCCGGCGGCGGTGTGGACAAAGGCGAGACCTTAAGACAGGCAGCCATTCGCGAATTGCGCGAAGAGGCAGCGGTGGAAGTGACTGGGCCTGTGCACTTGCACGGCATGTTTTCCAACGATGATAGCTTTCCCGGCGATCATGTTGCGCTGTTCATCGCACGTGAGTTCCAAGCAGGACCATTCAAACCCAATATGGAAATTTTGGAAGCAAAGTTTTTCACCAAAGACCAATTGCCAGCCGACATAAGCCCCGCCACCAGGGCGAGGCTTGCGGAGATATTTGAGAACCAAACAATTTCTGATCATTGGAACGCTTGACGAAAGCCAACTCTGGGGCTATCGCGCGTTCATGAACATCACCCACCACAGTTTGCGACGAGTTTGGTTTTTCGTTTAACCGCCCGGTGAAACGGGCAGACAACTTGTGGTGGCCCGAACATGCATTCATATTTTCCCGAACCTAAAACCGCTGGTGACAATTCAGCAATTGAACATTTACTGGATTTAACTTTTGGCCTGTCGCGTTCAACCAAAACCTCTTATCGCTTGCGTGAGGGCAACACCGCGGCCCAAGGCATGTCGCTTGTGGTGCGCGAACCCGGTTTTGGTTTGGTGGGTGCCATCAGCTTTTGGCCGCTGATTATTGGCCATGCAGACATTCCGGCACTTCTATTAGGCCCACTTGCCGTGCACCCCGAAAGGCAAAACTTGGGCATTGGCCGGCTTTTAATGAATGAAGGCATCGCGCGGGCCAAAGCCCGGGGCCATGCATTGATGATATTGATTGGTGATGAACCTTATTATGCCCGTGTTGGTTTTGCGCGCGTGCCCATGGGGCAAATTCAAGTTCCCGGGCCAGTGGATTTGAAGCGTTTGCTGTATTTGGAGTTGCAACCCGGTGCTTTGAAAAAAGCCAAAGGCTTGGCCTTGGCCCCTTGGCGCTGGCGCCAGATTATCGACCTTCGCGCCACCACATAAGGCTTGCTGCAAAAAGCAAAGCGGCCAAGCTGAGCAAGGTTGAAAACAACGAAACCTCGTGAACCGCAGTGACTTGCACCAAGCCATTGGCTTTTAAATTCATCCAGCCTGCGCCCGCATAAGGCCCTGCGCCCGCTTGTTTTGAAATGCGCACATTGCCATCTTCCAACCAAACAATGCCGCCGCCGGTGGCTGCTGCAACAGGTTTTAATTTTTCTTCAGTGGCCAGCAAATCGGCGGCTTCTTTTGTATCTTGTATTCCAACATCAATGGCCGTTTGCAAATCACCATCTTTAACTTCGTAAAGGCCTTGTTGTGGCGCTGTGATGCGCCCGGTGAACAGGCCTGATTTTTCTTGCGTCAAGGGCACCGTGAGGGTTTTTCCATCAGGGCCAATTGCGTTAACGCCTGCATAACTGTCTTTAAGGCCGCGCCGTTCAATCACCACATCATTGCCCACCTGTTTGGCATGAAGCTGTTCTTCTTCAAGTTCAGGCTCTTTCATGGCCCAATGGGCGATGCGCTTTAACAATTCAGTTTGCGGGCCCCCGCCATCATAGCCGCGCGCCCACAGCCAGCTTTGATCAGACAATATTTGACCCACCCGGCCCTGGCCCACACGGCGCAAAACCAACAGTGGTTTTTCATCGGGGCCATTGAGCAATTGTTCGGTGTTTCCATCATCATTGATCAGGGTTGTATCAATCAAACGAAACCATTTGCCCCAGCGCGGCGTGGTGGAACTTGCTCCGGCCAAATCACGCGTAACCGGGTGGCGTTCGCCCTGTTTGCTGAGCAAGGGTTTGAACGGTTGTTCGGTGATGACGCCTGTGGGCACAGCGCCCAAAACATCAGCCAAAGGTGAAGAATAAAGCCCATCATCTTTGGCATAATCTTCACCTGAAGACACCAACAATGCCCCGCCTTTGCGCACATAAGTTGCGATATTGCCCAAATAAGCATCTGGCAGAATAGATTGATGGCGATAGCGATCAAAAATCACCAAATCAAATTTATCAAGCTTATCGACAAACAGTTCGGTTGTGGGAAAGGCAATCAACGAAAGTTCAACATTGGGGGTTCCATCTTGCTTTTCAGGCGGGCGCAAAATGGTGAAATGAATCAAATCAACCGCAGAATCTGCTTTCAGCAAATTGCGCCACGATCGTTCACCCGCGTTGGGCTGGCCCGAAATCAACAACACGCGCAGCCTGTCGCGAATACCATCAATATGCGTCAACACATGATTGTTCTGGGCAGAAAGTTCACCCGGCTTTACTGCGGCAGAAAGCCCGACAAGATTTTCGCCAGCGTGATCAATTTTAACAGAAACTTCTGCCGATGCGCCGGGCTTCACCAAAATCGTTTTTGGCTCTTGCCC
>JAYUHQ010000184.1:0-12078 GCA_043766895.1 Aestuariivirga sp. | reverse complement strand
AGCCCATGGCAGACCCGCCACCAACCGGGGGCCAGACGGGAGCCACAATTGATCCGATGTTGAGGTTTTTCTTTTGAACTTTTTCGGCCAGCAGCTTTACTTCATCATCGGTGAAATCAATATTTGTGTGGGGTGCTACATGAAAAATATCAATGCCATCAAATTTGACGCCGTTCACTTCGGCATTTGCAGTCAATTCAATCAGCGTATCAAGCCCGATGCCGGGCTCTGAGTCGGGGCCTTTGCCCACCAACCCTGGCCACATTGCATTGTGCAACTTCGGAAAATTATGTGCGCTTGGCATCATTCCTCCCACGGCTTTTTTGTTTTTTTGAGCATAGACAAATTTTGGGCTTGCTGTCTACAACTGATATATTAGTATCACAGACATGCCGCACCGTGCCCTCGCATACAAAGTCAACCGTAAGCTGCCTTTACGTGATCAGATCTATTCTATGGTGCGCACAAATATACTGACCGGTTCAATTGGTGCTGGGCAGATCATCGATGAAAAGGCCATTGCCCTTAAACTTGAAGTTTCCCGAACCCCGGTTCGTGAAGCGTTGAAGCGGTTGAGTGATGAACGGCTGGTCGAAATTATCGCCCAATCTGGCACGCGCGCCACACCCATCAATCGCCGAGACATTGAGCAGGCCTTCTTGATCAGGCGTGCCCTTGAAGTGGAAAGTGCGGCCCAAGCGGCATTGCGGATGAGCCAAGATCATGCCGATCAATTGGCTGATATATTGCGCCTGCATGCGCGCGCGATTGAGCGGCGAAACTATATTCAAGCCATCGGCTTTGACGACAGCTTCCATCGGTATCTAACAGATATTAGCGATTTACCTTTGTTGTGGCGCAGTATTGAAATTTCAAAAGCCCAGCTTGATCGATGCCGCCATATGATGTTGCCCAGAGAAGGAGAGGCAGATGCCACGCTTGAGCAACATCGCGCCATTATTCGCGCCCTCAACACGGGAAGCCAAGAAATAGCCCGTGATGCCATGGCCAAACATTTGGATGCGGCGTTTGGCAATACCATCCGCGCGATGGAAGCCGGTGAAATTGGTGGCAATACTGTTGCTGTGCTCAAAACTTCGTGATGCGCTAGGGCTCGCTAATCATTGACCGCGTGGCAAGCAACCTTGTTTGAGCCATGGCCTTCAAGTTTTGGATTTACCGTTTTGCATTTTTCAAATGCCAATGGACAACGCGGATGAAAGGTGCAGCCCGAAGGCGGATTAAGCGGCGAAGGCAATTCGCCCTTCAAGATTGTGCGTTGGTGTCTTTTTGACGGATCAGGAGTTGGGGTGGCCGAAAGCAGGGCTTGGGTGTAGGGGTGTTTTGGCGCTTTGAAAATTTCAGCGCTAGGGCCTTGTTCAACCACGCGGCCCAGATACATCACCATCACATCATCGGCGATATGTTTGACAACGGAAAGATCATGGCTGATGAACAAATATGCCAGATTATGTTTTTCCTGCAAATCTGCAAACAGGTTGAGCACTTGGGCTTGAATGGAAATATCAAGGGCAGAGACAGGCTCATCCAACACCAACACTTCCGGATCAAGCATCAAGGCGCGCGCAATGGCGATGCGTTGGCGCTGGCCACCCGAAAACATGTGGGGATAGCGATCATAGTGTTCAGGCCGCAGCCCCACACTGACCATCATGGCGCGGGCTTTTTCAACCCGCTCTGCTTTTGAAAGCGAAGTGTTGACCAAGAGTGGCTCTTCCAGAATTGCGCCAATCTTCTGGCGTGGATTGAGCGAACCGTAAGGGTTTTGAAAAACGATTTGAACTTTGGAGCGAAGCCCGCGCAGTGTTTCAGCACTGGCCCCCACAATATCTTTGCCCACGATATTGAGAGCGCCTGTGGTTGGTGGCTCTATCATTGTGACCAATCTTGCCAAGGTGGATTTGCCACAGCCAGATTCACCCACCACGGCCAAGGTTTTGCCGCGACTTAACGTAAAGCTTGCGCCATCCACGGCTTTAAGTGTGGCAGGTGTGTTGAAAAACCCGCGTGATATTTTATAATAGCGGGTGAGGTTTTGGGCGTTGATAATTTGCGTCATAGGCTTTTGCCCAATGGGTAGTGGCATAAAGCGCCAGCGTTCATGATGGGCGGCGTTGTTCGACACAGATCGGTTGCAAAGCCACAGCGCGGCGCAAAAAGGCAGCCTATGGGCCTATCAAATTGGCCGGGTACAACACCCTGAATAGATGGCAATCTGCGGCCCTTGGCACGTTCAGGAAGGGCTGCCAGCAATGCGGCCGTATAAGGGTGGCGCGGGTTGGCAAATAAGCCCGCCACTGGTTGTTCTTCCACTTTTTGGCCAGCATATTGCACGCTGACGCGATCTGCGGTTTCGGCCACAACGCCCATCGAATGGGTAATCAAAACGAGGCCCATGCCTTTGTCTTTTTGCAAGCGCACCAGAAGATCAAGAATTTGGGCTTGAATGGTAACATCCAAAGCGGTTGTCGGCTCATCGGCGATCAACAGTTTTGGGCCGCAAGCCAAAGCCATGGCAATCATAACACGCTGGCTCATGCCGCCTGAAAGTTGATGGGGAAATGATGAAAGCCTGCTTTCCGGCGCTGGAATGCCCACCTCTTCGAGAAGTTCAATCGCCCGCTTTCGACGCTGGGCCTTATCAAGATCAAGATGGGTTTTCATGGCTTCCATCACCTGAAAGCCCACAGTGAAACACGGGTTAAGGCTGGTCATCGGTTCTTGAAAAATCATCGCCAAGTCTTTGCCGGTTATTTTTCGCCTGTCGTCAGGCGTGATATTTTTCAAATCTCGACCATCAAAGCTCATCTCGTCGGCCGTTACGGTGGCAGTCCATGGCAATAGGCCCATCACCGCCAACATGGCGACAGATTTACCTGAACCAGACTCACCCACAACCGCCAAAACTTCCCCGGCATCAACACTCATCGATACATGATCAACGGCGCGAAACGCGCCGCTTGAGGTGTTGAATTCAACAGTCAGGTTTTCAATCTTGAGAAGCGCCATCGCTCAACTCCGCCGCAGACGCGGGTCAAGTGCATCACGCAAGCCATCGCCCATCAAATTAATTGCCAGCACCGTGATCAAAATGGCAATTCCAGGAAGGGCCATGACCCATGGGTTCGACGTGATAAGATCGCGTGTATCTGCCAACATTGAACCCCATTCTGGCACAGGGGGCTGGGCGCCAAGGCCCAGAAAGCCCAAAGCGGCGGCTTCGAGAATAGCATCAGAAATGCCCAGCGCGGCTTGAATGATCAAGGGTGCCACACAATTGGGCAGAACCGTTGTGAACATCAACCGCCAAGGGCCAACGCCTGCAACCTTTGCTGCGGTAACATAGTCTTTGCTCAGTTCACCCAAGGCCGAAGCCCGCATTAAAATGACAAAGCGCGGCAGATAAACAATTGTAATGGCAATGATGGTGTTGATGAGATTGGGGCCAATGACCGCAATGATTAAAATGGCCAATACCAAATCTGGAATGGCCAAAATCAAATCCATCACCCGCATGATCACCACATCAACGATGCCGCCAGCAAAGGCCGCCAGCAACGCAAAGCAGGTTCCAATAAACGCACAAAAAACCATGATCGATAGTCCGATGAATAGCGAGATGCGCGCGCCATAAAGAATGCGCGAAAGCATATCACGGCCCAAAGGATCGGTGCCCAGTGGAAATTTCCAATTGCCGCCTTCAACCCACACTGGGGGAAGTTTGGTAAAATCTCGAAACTGTTCAAGGGGATTATAGGGTGCCAGAATATTGGCAAACAGGGCGCAAAGAATGACACATGCCACAACCCCCGCGCCGATAACAGCACCGCGATTTTCACGGAATGCAAACCAGAAGGCCCGCAAGGCACCAGGCGGTGATAATGCCGCGGTATCAACCACCATTTTGTCGGCAACCAATTTACTAACGACCATGGCGGATCCTCGGATTGATCAACCCGTAGAGGAAATCCATTGAAAGGTTGAGCAGAATAACCAAACTGGCAATCAGCATAATGCCGCCTTGCAAAGCGGGGTAATCGCGCCTGCCAATCGAGTGGATCAACCAATTGCCAATGCCCGGCCATGAAAAAATTGTTTCTGTAAGAACAGCGCCTGCAAGAAGGGTTGTGAGTTGAACACCGATCATGGTGACAACGGGAATGAGCGCATTGCGCAAGACATGAAAGCCCACAACCCGAAAAACCGACAAGCCTTTGGCACGCGCGGTGCGCACATAATCTTCTTCCAAAACTTCCAGCATGGATGACCGCGTCATGCGCGCAATGGCACCCAGTGGAATTGTGCCCAGCACAATGGTGGGCAATATGAGATGGCGCACCACATCAAGAAATGCGCCCTTTTGATCGGACAACAGTGAATCGATCAACAAAAACCCGGTTACACTGGGATAATAATAGGTGATCACATCAACGCGGCCTGAAACAGGGGTTAGGTGCAAGGTGTTTGACACCAGCAAAATGAGCATGAGGCCCCACCAGAACAGCGGCATGGAATAGCCCACAAGGGCAACACCCATCATCAGCTGATCATAAGCACTGCCGCGCTTTGAAGCGGCAAAAACGCCCGCTGGCACAGCAATGACAACCGCAAAAATGATGGCACACAAAGTCAATTCGACAGTGGCTGGGAACAGTGTGAAAAATTCAGTGGCAACGGGGGTTTTCGATACAATCGACGTGCCAAAATCGCCATGCAGCAAGGCCCAGACATAATCGAGAAACTGCTTCCAAACTGGTTGATCAAGCCCCATCGCGTGGCGCAGTTCGGCCAAGCGTTCAGGGGTTATGCCCCGCTCACCCCGGCGCACCTCAATAGGATCGCCCGGAACCAGGCGGATCATAGCAAAGGTTACGAACATAAGCGCTATAAACGTGGGCAAGGTGAGGGCGGCACGTTTGAAAAGATATTTTATCATTGAAAATGCCCTCACCCTTTTTCAGGATGAGGGCCTTCTGCCTTATTGGCCTAAATCAACGTCTTGGAACTCATGCGCACCAAGGGGGCTGACTTTATAACCCGTCACCTCTTTGCGCACAGGCTCAAACACTGTGGAATGGGCAATTGTCATCCACGGTGCTTCTTTTTTGAAGATGGCCTGCATTTCAGCATAGATCTTTGAACGCGCCGCCTGATCGGTGATCTTGCGGGCTTCCAACAATTTTGCATCAAAATCCTTGTTGCACCACTTGGCTATGTTTTGGCCCGCTGGTGTTCCATCGGCTTTGCAAGACAGCAAGAACAAGAAATTGTCTGGGTCACCATTGTCACCAGTCCAACCCAGCAAACCCATTTGATGTTCGCCTGCCTGTAAGCGCTTGCGATATTCACCCCATTCATAAGACACAAGCTTAGCGTGGATGCCCACTTTTTCCAAATCAGATTGCATCATTTCGGCCATGCGCTTGGCATTGGGGTTGTAGGGACGTTGTACAGGCATCCACCACAAATCTGTATCAAGCGAAGTCACCCCAGCCTTGGCCAACATCTCTTTGGCTTTGACGGGGTCATACGTATAATCCACCGTTGTATCATCATAAGACCAGATGGTGGGCGGAAGTGGGTTTTTGGCTGGTTGGCCCGCACCTTGATAAACTTCCTTCAGGATTGCGGCTTTGTCGATGGCCATATTAATGGCTTGGCGCACTTCAACTTTGTCAAATGGTGGCTTCATCGCATTCATCGACAAATAACCCACGTTCAAACCCGCCTGTTGCAGAAGCTTGATATCACCGTCTTTGCCCATCGCTGCCAGATCTGCTGGATTTGGCGCAATCATGATTTGGCATTCATTGGCCTTCATCTTGGCATAACGCGCGGTTGCATCAGGGGTGATGGCATAAATCAAATCATCAACTTTTGGCTTTCCGGCCCAGCCATCAAAAGCCTTGTAACGAATGACTGAGTCTTTTTGATAGTTTACAAACTGAAATGACCCCGTGCCCACTGGCATTTGGTCAAACTGTTCGGGTGTGCCTTTCTTCATCAAAAAATCTGCATATTCAGCCGATTGAATGGAAGCAAAATCCATGGCCAAATTGGCCAGAATGGGGGCATTGGGTTCTTTCAGCGTCATCACAACGGTGAGATCATCGGCACCCTTTTTGATTGAGTCCAGAAGGTCTGGCATTCCCATATCATTGAAATAATCAAATGAGCCGCCTGAAACTTTTGCATAAGGATGGTTCTTGTCGGATTGGCGGGCAAACGACCAAATTACATCTTCGGCGGTGAGATCACGCGTGGGGGTAAAGCCGTTAACACCGGAATGAAATTTAACACCCTTGCGCAGATGGAATGTGATGACCTTGCCACCATCGGACACATCAATTTTTTCAGCCAAGGCCGGAACCACATTGGTTGTGCCCGGAGCAAACTGAACAAGCTTGTTATAAACGGGGCGTGCGGCGTCTAAGCTTGTGCCTGTGGTGTTCATTGCGGGTGTAAAGTTTTCAGGTGAACCTTCTGAACAATAAACCAGTGATTTGGCACCCGCAACGCCTGCCGATAACATTGTTCCCAACAGAAGCGCTGTTGCGAAGAGTGTTCTTTTTCTCATGCTTATCTCCCTTAAATTTATGCTCATGTCTGAGCCTAAGGGGAAGCTAAGCACTTCTTGTTCAATTGGTCAAAAATATTGCTTGGCGGAAAGATGCGCCCGTTTATTTGCCAAATCGCTCATCAAAGGCATAGCCGGTGGCCCGCACGGTTCTGATGGGATCTGGTTCTTTGCCTCGCGCCAAAGACTTGCGCAAACGCCCCACATGAACATCAACGGTGCGTTCATCAACAAAGGCATCGCGGCCCCACACCGTATCCAGCAATTGCCCGCGCGAATAAACCCGGCCTGGGTTTTGCATTAATTGCTCGAGCAGGCGAAATTCGGTTGGTGATAAATTAACATCGCGCAAGCCCCTGCTGGTGCGGCGGGTTTTGCGATCTAAAACCAAATCACCGGCCACCAATTTATCAGCCACGGCTTCAGGGTTGATGCGTCGCAGAATTGTTTTGATGCGAGCAAGAAGTTCCGGCACAGAAAATGGTTTTACCAAATAATCATCAGCGCCCGTTGCAAGGCCACGCACGCGCTCATTTTCTTCGCTGCGCGCCGTTAACATCACAATGGGAATATCGCGTGATTCTGGTCTTGTGCGCACCAACCTGCAGACTTCAATACCAGAAATGCCGGGCAACATCCAATCCAGCACAATAAGATCTGGGCGTTCTTCGCCAATCAGATAAGCCACATCTTCGCCTTGGGCGGTGGCGCGCACGCGATATCCTTCAGCTTCCAAATTATATTTGAGCAAAAGCTGAATGGGTTCTTCGTCTTCAACCACCAAAATCGATGCGCCCATGGCTATTTTTCCATGCCTGTCATCATTGAGGTTATATCTTTTTTCGGCCTGTCTTCGGCAATGGTTTTGCCATTGATCAGATAATAAATATTTTCAGCAATGTTGGTTGTGTGATCGCCAATGCGTTCAAGATTTTTTGCACCAAACAAAAGATGCGTACACATGCTGATGTTGCGCGGGTCTTCCATCATATAGGTTAAAAGTTCGCGGAAGATGGAATTATAGAGGGCGTCTAATTCTTCATCTGAACGCCAAACACCCAACGCCTTTTCAGCATCTTTAAGGCCATAGGCATCCAACACGTTTTTCAACTGTGCCTGCGCCATGCTGCCCATGCGTGATAGGCCTGTCGCCAATTTACGCGGCAAAGCTTCAGAAATGGCATGCGTGCGCTTGGCCGTGTTTTTGGCCAAATCACCAATGCGTTCAATATCGGCGGCCACGCGAATGGCCACCATAATTTCGCGCAAGTCCAACGCCATGGGTTGACGTTTGGCAATTGTTAAAGTGGCTTTTTCCTCAATCTCACGTTCCATGAGATCGAGCTTTTCATCGCGGGCGATTACCAGATCAGCCAGAACCAAATCACGTTTGGCCAATGCAGCAATGGCGTTGTTCAGCTGTTCTTCAGCCATGCCACCCATTTGGGCCAAGAGAGTTTTGATGGATGCAATTTCTTGATCGTAAGCTGTCACAATATGATCGGGCATGACGGAATTCCTTTTTATCTACTCAACCAAAACGGCCGGTGATGTAGTCTTGCGTGCGTTTGTCTTTGGGGCTGGTGAAAATGTCATTGGTGTCACCATATTCAACCAGTGTGCCCAAATGAAAAAATGCTGTGCGTTGAGAAACGCGGGCTGCCTGCTGCATCGAGTGGGTGACGATGATGATGCAATAGTTTTGCTTCAATTCATCAATCAGTTCTTCGATGCGTGCTGTTGCAATGGGGTCAAGGGCTGAACAAGGCTCGTCCATCAAAATAACTTCTGGATTCACAGCAATGGCGCGCGCAATGCATAAGCGCTGTTGCTGGCCACCGGAAAGGCCCGTGCCTGAAGCATTCAAGCGATCTTTCACTTCTTCAAACAGGCTGGCCTTTTTTAAGCTGTTCACAACCATTTCTTCAAGATCGGTTTTGTTTTTGGCAAGCCCATGAATGCGGGGGCCATAGGCCACATTTTCAAAGATGGATTTTGGAAACGGATTAGGTTTTTGAAACACCATGCCCACATGCGAACGCAGCTGCACCACGTCTACATCAGGGGCATAGATGCTTTTGCCATCCAGCAACACTTCGCCCGTCATCCGACACGACGGAATTGTATCATTCATACGATTGATTGAACGCAAAAATGTGGATTTACCACAGCCCGATGGCCCGATAAATGCCGACACGGCGCGATCTGGAATTTCAACCGAAAGATTTTTAATGGCATGCTTTTCGCCATAATAAATATTGACGTCTTGAGCCGATATACGCGACATTGTGTTTGAAAGTTTTTGTTCCATGGTTTTTCCGTTCACCAGCGCCGTTCAAATTTGCGGCGCAAATAGATGGCACCGACGTTCATCACAAAAGAGAAGAGCAACAAGACGATTGTGGCAGCGCCCGTGCGTTCTGAAAAGCCGCGTTCGGCCGATGTTGCCCACATATAAATCTGAATGGGCAAGGCGGTTGCGGGCTCTAAAATTGATTTTGGTGGGTCAACAATAAAGGCCACCATGCCAATCATCAACAAGGGTGCGGTTTCACCAAGGGCGCGCACCAAGCCGATGATGGTTCCCGTTAATATGCCAGGCACAGCCAGTGGCAAGGCATGATGAAAAATCATCTGCATTTTGGATGCGCCAACGCCCAATGCGGCTTCTTTGATCGACGGCGGAATAGAGCCCAAGGCCGCGCGCGTTGCAATGATGATGGTGGGCAATGTCATCAACGATAGAACCAACCCCCCAACCAGCGAAGCTGAACGCGGAAGACCAAAGCCATTGATAAAAATTGCCAAGCCCAGCAGGCCAAAAACGATGGAGGGAACCGCAGCCAAGTTGTTGACATTCACTTCAATAAAATCAGTGATGCGATTTTTTGGTGCAAATTCTTCCAGATAGATTGCGCTGGCAATGCCCAACGGCACGGCAACCAAGATGACGGTGAGCATCATATAAAATGAACCCAGAATAGCCACCCAGAGGCCAGCGGTTTCAGGTTGGCTTGAAGCGCCCGCCGTGAACAGCTTGGTGTTAAAATCTTTCGTCACTTGGCCGTCTTTAGAAAACTGATCAATCCATGCCAGTTGCTGATCTGAGATTTGACGATCAGCTTCGGGCACGCTGCGATCAATTGTGCCTTTCAGAACGGCGTCAACATTGTCTGAAGCAGTGAATGATACATCCCGCGTTGTGCGGATAATTTTTGGATCAGCGACAACAAGATCGCGCAACTCGGTATCAGCTGAATGTGACAACAAATCCATGGCTCGTTTGCGCGCAGGCTTATCTTCTGTCTTGATACCAAGCTTATCAACGAGACTTTTTTTGACGAGTTGCTGATAGTCAGCGCCCATCAATGTATCTGCATTTTTGGTTCCATCAGGATCAATGATGCTGGCATCAAAATTTACTGGAACTGTGATGTGGGTTTGCTTGAACGCCGTATAACCTTTGGAAATAATCGACGTGAACAACACCGCCACCGCAAGGAAGCAAAAACCGATAGCCGCAATGCCATAGGCGCGGAAGCGCCGTTCAGCCCGGCGGCGCTTTTTCAAATTGGTTGTTATGGTGCTGATGTCGCTCATTCATATTGCTCGCGATATTTGCGCACGATGTGAAGCGCGATGACATTAAGACCCAGGGTGAAAACAAACAGGGTCAGGCCCAAGGCAAAGGCCACCAAGGTTTGGGGCGAATTGAATTCAAGATCGCCGGTTAACTGGCTTACAATTTTTACCGTAATTGTAGTTACAGGCTTAAACGGATTTGCTGTAAGATTTGCGGCAATGCCTGCGGCCAGAACCACAATCATCGTTTCGCCCACGGCGCGCGAAACCGCCAGAAGGCAAGCTCCCACAATGCCGGGCAAGGCGGCAGGCAGCACAACTTTTTTGATGGTTTCAGATTGCGTGGCACCAAGGCCATAAGACCCTTCGCGCAGAGAATTTGGAACAGCGCTTAAAATATCATCCGACAGAGACGACACAAACGGAATGATCATCACCCCCATCACAAAGCCGGCGGATAGAACTGAATTTGGTGAAATATCCAACCCCGCTTTGGCGCCAGCGCTTTGTAAAAATGGGCCGAATGTGGTGAGCGCGAAAAACCCATACACAATTGTAGGAATGCCAGCCAAAACTTCTAATGCGGGTTTGGTGAACCCGCGCATTTTTGATGAAGCATATTCAGACATATAGATCGCCGCTGTAAGCCCCACAGGGATGGCCACCAGCAAAGCAACGATGGTGATGAAAAACGTTCCCCACAACAATGGCAAAAGCCCAAACTGCCCAGCACTTGCTTCAGCGCCTGCTGCTGAAAACCGCGGGTCCCACACTGTTCCAAACAAGAAGCTGAGAATAGGGACAGATTTGAAGAACGCGATGCTTTCTGAAAGAACTGATAAAACAATCCCAGCAGTTGTTAAAATGGCAATGCTGGAAGCACCCATCAACACATAGCGAAACAGGTTTTCAACTTGGTTGCGGGCGCGCAATTCTGGCGATTGTTTGCGCCAAGCATAATAAAAGCCAACGAGCACCAACGCCAAACACAGCAAAGTTATAACCCATGAACCGGTTTGAACCATGGCCGATTTGTGCAAGGCTGCGTCAATCACAAAGGCTTGGGGATTTTGGGAAAGGCCAATATTATTTTGGCTAAGCACAGCTGTTGCTGCATCGCCGCCGCTGCGCAAAGTTGCAATGTCAGTGGGGCTGAGTGTGTTCACTTTTTCGGCCAAACTATCAATCATGCTGATTGATAGGGATCGATCACCCGGTGATTGGGCCAGAATATCTTGCGGAAGGCTTGCCAAAACCTGCGCGTTTATCACGTAATGGGCAGCAAAAATCCACAGGCATAACATTGCGATTGGCAACAGGCTGGCGCAAATTGCAAAATAAGTGCCGTGATAAAATGGCAAGGAATGAACGGGTTGACCAGCGTTTCGCCATTGCATTGAGCGGAACCGTCCAACCAAAAAGGAAGCGATACCAATGATCAATAAAACTATGAACACGTTAATCGACTGCATTTCATCCTCAAAAGCGATAGGTCGCTTTTCTGTATCAGAGTGATTGCAAGGCCAAGGCAAACACAGGCCCTAAACCTTGCAATCTTTAGACCAACAAGCTTACTTGCTCATTGTTGTTCCGGCTTTTACCCCAGCTTGAACTTTTGCAAGTTCAGCTTCAGGTGAAGGAACAAGACCTGCTTCAGCCAAAGGACCTTCAGCACCGGCAACTTTTGTTGATACGAAATAATTTGCATATTCCATGATGCCGGGGATCACACCAACATGGGCCTTCTTGATGTAGAAGAACAATGGGCGCGACACTGGATATTTGCCAGAAGCCACAGTTTCAACCGATGGCACAACGCCGCCAACGGATGCAACTTTCAACTTATCAGAATTGTTTTGGTAAAACGAAAGACCAAACACGCCAACAGCAGTTTTGTT
>JAYUHQ010000183.1:0-29802 GCA_043766895.1 Aestuariivirga sp. | reverse complement strand
CTTTTATATCGAGGTTCGCTTGCAAGTAATCGTTCGTGACAACAATGTCGATCAGGCCCTGAAAGTTCTCAAAAAGAAGATGCAACGTGAAGGCATCTTCCGCGAAATGAAAATGCGCGGTGCTTTTGAAAAGCCATCGGAAAAGAAAGCCCGTGAGCAAGCGGAAGCCATTCGTCGTTCACGCAAACTTGCCCGCAAGAAGTTGCAACGCGAAGGCCTGTTGCCACCCCCTAAGAAGATTGAAAAGCCAAAGCGTTTTGGCGGCCCATCAGCTGGCGGCATGTAATCGTTCGAGATTGAATTTTAAAAAACCGCTGGTGCAAGCCAGCGGTTTTTTTATTGGCCGAAGGCGGTGCACAAGACAGAAGTGCCGTTGTAAGCTACTTAGCGAAGGTTCTGCGCTCAACTTGCGCTCACTAGAGAATTTTCAAATCTTACAATCGCATTCAATGTGAAGTTCAGCTGGGGGAGCTTTTTTCGTAGAGCGTTGCTCAACTGAGCGGTGTGCTTCGGAATTGAGCATTGGCCAGTTTGCGCAACCCCGCGGCAAGCTGGCTTTTGCTTGTTAAAGTTTTTGAGTTTCCGGCAGTGCCGCCAAAACTTCTGCGTCAACGGCAGGGTCATTTTCATCCACAATCCCAACACTGCGGATCATTTGTCTTTTCGTCATATCTGCATCAACCTGAATCATAACCATCCGAATCGCGGCCAGTTTTTCAAGGTTTCGCGTCACCGTCAGCCCCACCAAAAAACTGAATGATTGTGATTTTGGTCGATCGATTGTTGCGATAGACATTTGCCCCTCAGCATATCGATTAAACCCCAACATGAAGATTTCATTTTGATTGGCAAACACAATTCCTGTGTGCCGGCCCCCGGCGCGCGTATTTGAGCGTTTTTTCAAATCGCGAACATAAGTGATGCGCACAAATCCCTTCACATCATTGCGATGAAACACCCAAACCAAACTGCGCAACAGTTTTTGCTTTCGATTTTCCAATGGAAAATAACAGAAATAATAACCTTCAGGCAGCGACGAAATTTCCGAGTTATTTTTATAGCTGTTCGTTGAAGCAAAACTGCGGGCGCTGTCAAACACCACTTGGGCTTTGCTGATAGAGGGAATTCCCGATCGGGTTTTCACAAGGGGCGTTTCTGCAACATCACTGGCAAACAGCGCCTGTTCGGAAACATTCAAAAACTTGCAGATCTTGCGCAAAACGATGGCGCTTGGCAGCACTTTTCCAGAAAGATATTTATTGAATTGTTGGCGATTAATTTCTGTTGCCGCACAAACGGCAGAGATGGAAGGATACTGCTCACAAAACCGGCGAAGATTATTAGCAAAAGTGTCATAGGTATTCATGTAAGGTCCCCAAGCTTACTTTGCTGCAAGATCAAAAGAAGTCAACGCAAGATCGCTTGTTATTCCAGCATTTTGCCAAAACTCAAAACGTCAAACGCTTAAGGCCTTGTCACCTCGTGGGCCCATAAGGATAATCTCAGCTCCAACCGCGTGATGAGCTACATGGCGGGAGGCCCTGCTACATCCAAACATGACTATGGCCCCTTCGGCCAGCCGCTCACGTCCAATGGCTCGGTTGTTCTCAATGCCAAAGGCTACATCAACCAACGCTTTGATGCTGAAACCGGGCTGGAATATCTCAACGCCCGTTATTACGACAGCAATCTAGCCAGGTTCCTCAACCCCGACACATTTGATCCAACCCAACAAGGTGTCGGCACCAACCGCTATGCTTATGCCGGGAATGACCCCATCAATGCGAGTGATCCGGGTGGGAATTCTGTCACCACCAGTAATGTGACCTACAAGTACGGCGATGGCCCTGTCAGCGACACCCGTGAGGGAGCCGCAGCGGCAGCTGAAAGAATGAACAACGGCTATGCCTATCACTATTCAAACGGCTTTGGTGACTTCAATGTGTGGAAGAACCGGGATGGGCGCCAGACGAATTTGGGAAGTGTCTGTTCGGTTTGCGCTGGAAGCGCAGACTTTAGATCGAGTCTTCAACTACCCGTAGGTGTCGTCAGACGATTTTTAACCGCGGGCGAACGTAAGATTCTCCGACCTATTTTTGGAGGCATGATGAACTATGCAAAAGTGATTATCACAAACACCTTTCGAACTGTATTAGGGATTAAATTTTTCACGCCTTCGACATTAGGCAATACCATATATATGGGGGACTCTTATTCGCCAGACTATTCAAACGAAAACATTGACGGTCAAAGTCTGTTGGTTCACGAATCTACTCATGTTTATCAAGGACAAACAGGGGAATCTATTCAGGCCAAAGGCCTTAGTTTTCTTCTTACTGGTAGGTATACTCCCGATGGGGGGCTATACAAATATGGCATACTCAATGGTCAGAATTATCAGAGTTTCAATTTTGAAGCGAGAGCGGAAATAATTGCCGATTATTACGCTGCCAAAAAAGATGGACATTTTTATACGGCAAACAGGGTTGCAAATTATGAATCAGTTGTACCAATGGATTTCCAATTTTAGTCTTCATCAAAAGTTGAGACTAAAAAACTGTCGCCAATTGGTAGCTACTATTTTTGCCGTTATTGGGTTTACCATGTTTACAGTCCAAGGGTTCTCCCAAAGTGCAGATTCGCAAAATATTTCCACCACCAGTATTGCCAAGTTGGCCAAATTAGCAGTGAAAAAGGTGAGGAAGAATCCAAACTCGGAAAATTATTTTGCGGCTGCACAAGGCATTGAGCTTTGGTGGATCGCATACGAACTTGCGTTAAAGAAACAAATTAAAGAAAAAATGACAAAGCCAAATGCTTCTAAAAAAACGATGTTGTACTATGCAGGAAAATCAGCCGAGCTTGGTAATTTTGACGCTGCAAATTTCTTGTCAAATTACTACGGAACTAATGCGTCAGAGTCTCACAAGTCAAAAGCAGCAGCTGAATGTTGGGATCGAGTACTTGATGAATATGTTGCTCGTGCTGCAAGTAAAAAGAAGCTTATCCGCAAATGCTTGCAACTGGCAAAGTGAAGGCTACGGCGATGTGGTAGGCGATGCTTGTCAACGGCTCTTTGCCTGCCGTCAATATAACCCAGCAATTTGATTTTGATCTCTATTCCAACAAGGAGCGGGAATCCCATCTGGCAATCAACGGCTCAACCCGTATTCTCAACTATGATTATTGTGATTACGGTGACACTGCATTTAATAGGTGTTAAATTTTTGACTGCGCCCCACCCGACAAGTTTAGTGAGCCAAAGAAGTTATTGCGGGGCGACAACAGTTTTCAATCGATGTCACAATCCAATTCCGTGACGAAATAAATGATCTTGAAAATGGAATGCTGTTGAGACACAAATCTTGCGAGCGGAGAATGAAATCTACGATGCCGATGCATAAGGCGTTACACTGCAAAAGTGCAAGGCAGCAGAAAAGTAATAGAATGCACTGTCACCGTAACTCCCGTCACTCCCAATCGCTCACGTCCAATGGCTCGGTTGTTCTCAATGGCAAGGGTTATATCAACCAGCGCTATGATGCTGCAAATTCAACGCGCCGCCTCGGCCACGGCAATGGCTGATAAGTTCATCACCCCGCGCGACGTAACCGAGCCAGTAAGAATATGCGCGGGTTTTGCTGTGCCCAACAAAATTGGGCCCACGGGCAAAGAATCGCCGAACACTTTGATGGCTTGGTAGGCGATATTGGCCGACGATAAATCGGGCATCACCAGCAAATTGGCTTCGCCTGTTAAATGTGAATTTGGCATCTTGCGCATGCGCACATCTTCAATGAGCGCCGTGTTCAACTGCATTTCACCATCAACCTCTAAATCGGGGTGAAGCTTTTGGATAAGCTCAAAAGCCGCACGAGATTTTACGGCAGAGGCTGTGTCAAAATCACCAAAGTCGGCATGCGAAACCAAAGCAACCTTGGCCTTAATGCCAAACCTTGCGATATGCTGCACACAGAGTTTTACAGTTTCAGCAAGAGCTTCTGGCGTGGGGTCAGGCTGCACATGAGTGTCTGTCAAAAATACAATGCCGCGCGATGTAATCATCAAGCTCATGGCCGAAAGCGAATTCACGCCCGGCGCCAAACCGATCACATCTTTAATGATGCGCAGCTTGGAACGAAACCGCCCCTCTAATCCACACAGCATGGCGTCTGCTTCGCCACGATGCACGGCCAAAGCCGCAATCATGGTGTTGGATGTGCGCACCAAGGTTTTTGCGGCCTCCAACGTAATGCCTTTGCGGCCCGCCACATCGACCAGCGTTGCAACATATTCGCGGTATCGCGGATCATCTTCAGGGTTGGTGATTTCGAAATCTTTTCCCGGTTTGATCGATAAACCATAACGCTTGAGGCGCGTTTCAATCACGGCCGGCCTGCCGATGAGAATGGGCCTTGCCATTTTTTCTTCGATCAAAACTTGGGCTGCGCGCAAAACCCGCTCGTCTTCACCATCAGCATAGATGACGCGGGCAGGGGCTTTTCTTGCGGCAATATAAATGCGCCGCATGATAAAGCCAGATTTGAACACAAACCGTTGCAGCTTGTCTTGATAGGCATCGAAATCTGCAATCGGCCGCGTGGCAACGCCTGAATCCATTGCGGCTTTTGCAACAGCTGGCGCTATGCGCAAAATCAAACGCGGGTCAAACGGCGAAGGGATCAATTGGTCTTTGCCGAACAACCGCGCTTCACCGCCATAAGCTTTGGCAGCGATATCAGACGGAGCTTCACGCGCCAATTCGGCAATGGCTTGAACTGCCGCCTGTTTCATTTCTTCATTGATCGTGGTGGCCCCCACATCCAATGCCCCACGAAAAATATAAGGAAAACACAAAACGTTGTTCACCTGATTGGGATAATCTGATCGCCCGGTGCAGATATAAGCATCAGGCCGCAGCGCATAAGCCTCTTCTGGCATAATTTCAGGGTTAGGGTTTGCCAGCGCCAAAATCAGCGGATGGGGGGCCAATTCTTTCACCATCTCTGGCTTTAAAACACCACCAGCAGATAGGCCCAAAAACACATCCGCATCTTTGATCACCTGTGCCAAAGTGCGAAGGCTGGTTTCCTTTGCGAAGATATCTTTCCAAGGGTCCATCAATTTGTCACGGCCGATGTAAACAACGCCTTCCAAATCTGTTACCCAGATATTTTCCAACTTTGCGCCAAGGCTGACCAATTGATTAAGGCAAGCCAAGGCCGCCGCACCAGCCCCTGACGCCACAATTTTAACGTCACTAATTTTCTTGTTGGCCAAGGTTAAAGCGTTGGTGACAGCCGCAGCAACAATCACCGCAGTGCCATGTTGATCATCGTGAAAGACCGGAATTTTCATCCGCTCACGCAAGCGCCGTTCAACTTCAAAACACTCTGGCGCTTTAATATCTTCCAAATTAATGCCGCCAAAAGTGGGCTCTAAAGCAGCAATGGCGTTAACCAATTCATCCACATCGGTTGGCGAAACTTCGATATCAAAGACATCAATATCAGCAAATTTTTTGAAAAGCACAGCCTTGCCTTCCATCACGGGCTTTGCTGCCAAGGGGCCAATATTGCCCAAGCCCAAAACGGCCGTGCCGTTTGAAACAACGCCAACAAGATTTCCCCTTGCGGTATATTTGGCGGCCAAGCTGGGGTCTTTGTGAATAGCTTCCGAAACAGCGGCAACGCCGGGCGAATAGGCCAAAGCCAAATCGCGCTGGTTTGCCAATGGTTTTGTTGCTCGGATTTCAAGTTTTCCGGCGCGGCCTTGTTCGTGATAGGCCAAAGAGCCGGCACGCACATCATCTGATGGAGAGGTCATTTTGGCCCTTTTTTTGATTTGCTATGCGTGGCTTATAGCGATTTGGCAGAATAATGAAATATTGAACTGTGTGCGGAAATAACCTGAATTGTGCTCAAGCGTCTACCAGCACAATGCGAATATCGTTTACATTGGTAAGCGTGGGGCCGGTGATCACCTGATCTCCTAATTTTTGAAAAAACATGTGCGCGTTGTTATTGGAAAGCTCTGTCCACGGATCAATTCCCAACTTTCGCGCCCGCTGTAAACTTGTGGCGTTGATCACAGCGCCTGCCACATCTGCAGCGCCATCGATGCCATCAGAGTCTGCGGCCAAGGCATGAATATTTTTGGCACCATTCAATTTGATGGCCAACGCCAAAAGAAATTCAACATTGCGGCCACCAACACCTTGGCCACGCACGGTGACTGTTGTTTCGCCACCAGAAATAATGGCACACGGGGGTTTGATGGGTTGGCCAAAGCGTTGGGCTTGAAGCGCAATCCCCGCCATCACAAACCCCACATCGCGGGCTTCACCTTCAATTGAGTCACCTAAAATGATAGGCTTATATCCAGCCGCGCGCGCCACCTTGGCCGCCGCCATGAGTGAGTGTTGCGGCGAGGCAATGCAGGTGCTGTGGGCATTGGCCAAATGTTTTGGAGTTTCATATTTGGCTTCGGCAAGATGACGCATGACTGAAGCTGGAACTTCAATTCCATATTTTGCAACAATGGCGCGGGCTTCAGCAAAGGTTGATGGATCGGGCACCGTGGGCCCAGAAGCAACAGAAGCCAAATCATCACCTGGCACATCTGAAATTATTAAAGTTTCAACACGCGCAGGAAATGCCGCCGCGGCCAACCTTCCACCTTTGATCTTTGAAAGATGCTTGCGCACAATGTTCATATCATCAATGGGTGCCCCTGATTTGAGCAAGGCGCGGTTCACGGCGCGTTTTTCTTCTTGGCTTATGCCATCTGCGGGCAAACTTAACAGAGATGACCCGCCGCCCGAAATCAGCGCCACAACAAGATCATCTTTTGTAAGGCCTTGCACCAACTCCAACATCCGCGCGGCAGCGCGTGTGCCCGCATCGTCGGGAACCGGGTGTGCGGCCTCCACCACTTCAATTTTCTTGGTTTTTGCGCCATGGCCATAGCGCGTAACAATCAAACCTTCGAGAGAGTGTTGCCAATGCTTTTCAAAGCTCTGCGCCATGGCGGCCGAAGCTTTTCCAGCGCCAATCACAATGGTGCGCCCTTTGGGTTTATGGGGCAAAAATTTGGCAATGGCATGTTTTGGAAGAGCCGCATCAACAGCGGCGGCAAACATGGCGCGGAGAAGTTTGTTGGGTGTCACAGTGTCATCCAGTTTAAGCATTCGTCGGTGGAGCGAAGAGAAGTGTTTGGCTATCCATTAATCCACTCTTAGTTCAGGTGTTCTCCAAGTTTCAACAGAAAGTAGAAATTGATTTTTCCTCGCAGCCAAGTGGGTGGTTAACAAGGCAAATGCCGTGGATTTATTTTTGAAACACTGGCATTAGGATATGCTGAACATTTGGAGATTCTTATGCGCGCTGATCTGCCCCAAACGCACCAACTGAAAAATTATCGGCCCACACCTTATCTGATTGATAAAGTTGAAATGACTTTTGACTTGCATGCGGCCGCAACCACGGTTGCCACGCAGATTTATTTCAAGCCAAATTCGAAAGCACAGCAATCAGGCGCAGCACTCGAACTCGATGGCGAAATGATCACACTCAACGCACTTGCGATAGATGGCAAAGCGCTGGCAACAGCAGATTACACCGTTTCAAGCTCTAAGTTGGTTGTGCACAAGGTTCCAAAAAAGCCATTTGTACTTTCAATAAGCACAACTTGCGCCCCCAAAGACAACACCGCCCTTTCTGGCCTTTACATGTCCAACGGCATGTATTGCACACAATGTGAGGCAGAGGGATTTCGGCGCATCACCTATTTTTACGATAGGCCAGATGTCATGGCTAAATTTAGCGTGCGCATTGAAGCGCCTCAATCTTTGCCAGTATTGCTTTCGAATGGAAATCCATCAGCCCACGGAGCAATTGCGGGAACAGATCGTCATTTTGCCGAATGGGAAGATCCACACCCAAAGCCCAGCTATTTGTTTGCGCTTGTGGCGGGAGATTTGGCACTGGTCGAAGACCAGTTCAAAACGTCTGAAGGCAAGGCCGTTAAGCTGGGTATCTATGTTGAAAAGGGTAAGCAAGATCGCTGTGCCTGGGCCATGCACGCATTAAAAGCTTCGATGCGATGGGATGAAGAGGTTTTTGGCAGGGCTTATGATCTGGACGTGTTTAACATCGTAGCGGTTTCTGATTTCAACATGGGCGCCATGGAAAACAAAGGCCTGAATATTTTTAACGATAAATATGTTTTGGCCAAGCCGGACACCGCCACAGACACTGATTATGAACTGATTGAATCAATCATCGCCCATGAATATTTCCACAATTGGACGGGCAACCGTATTACCTGCCGTGATTGGTTTCAGCTTTGCTTAAAAGAGGGGCTGACAGTTTTTCGAGATCAGGAATTTACCAGCGACTTGCGTTCGCGCGCCGTTAAACGCATTGATGACGTGCAGGAATTGCGCGCCAGGCAATTTCCGGAAGATCGTGGGCCTCTGCAACATCCACCCCGCCCAAGCCAATATATTGAGATCAATAATTTTTATACCTCAACCGTCTATGAAAAAGGCGCCGAGCTTTGCCGCATGATGAAAACACTGATTGGTGATAAAGCATTCGCCAAAGCAATGGCACTTTATTTCAAGCGCCATGATGGTGAGGCAGCCACAGTTGAAGATTTTGTACAATGTATGGCCGATGCATCAAAGCGCGACCTAAAGCAATTTTTCCGCTGGTACACCCAAGCTGGAACGCCAGTGGTAACCGTGCGCGGCACATATCAGGCAAAGCGCAAAAGTTATGAAATTGCCGTTTCGCAAAAAACGCCACACAACAAAGGTCAAAAACCAAAACTGGCGCTGCACATGCCATTGGCGTTTGGTTTGGTTGGCAAAAATGGCCAAGACATCAAAGTGAACGGTGCAATTTTAGAAGTTACCAAACCCAATCAAACGTTCAAATTTGCCAATGTGTTGGAAAAGCCGGTGCTGTCAATCAATCGTGGTTTTTCAGCACCCATCATTCTCAAACAAAACATTACGCAAGCCGAACTTTTATTTTTGATGGCGCATGATGCAGACAGCTTTAATCGCTGGGAGGCCGCTCAAAGTTTGGGAAAATCTCTTATCGCAAAAACATACGCGGCGATATCAGCAAAAAAGCCATTGCCCAAAACCGATAAATTTGCAGCCGCACTTGCAGCGACTTTGCAAAACACGTCGCTGGACGATGCATTCAAAGCGCAAATGTTGGCATTGCCCTATTTTGAAGAAATGGTGGCGGTGATCGGAAAAGATGTAGATGCCGATTTATTGTTGAAGGCGCATGACAATGTTGGCGCTTCAGTTGCGGCCCAAATTTTGGCCGTGTTGATCCAAACATTCCAAGCTTCAAAAACGCCGGGCCCCTATGAGCCCACCGCGCATGACGCGGGAAAACGGGCATTAAATTTTGCGTGTTTGAAATTAATTGCGAGTGCGGATGCAACATGGGCTGCCAAACAAGCCCATGCTTTGTTTGAAAGCGCTGACAACATGACAATCGAATTTTCTGCCCTGTCGATTGGGGCAAGGCTGAAACATGGCCAAGATCTTTTGGATGCGTTTTATCTGCGCCACGCCGATGATCCATTGTTGGTTGATAAATGGTTTGCGGTGCAAGCTTTGATGCCGCGGGCAAAGGCATCGCAGCATGTGCGCAAATTGATGCAGCATGCAGCGTTCAATTTGAAAACGCCCAACCGCGTCTATGCGCTTTTGCGCAATTTTATTGGCGGAAACCTCACTGGTTTTCATGCCGCTGATGGAGCGGGTTATCGTTTGGGCGCTGATGTCATCATTGCGTTAGATGCAATTAACCCACAGGTTGCTTCGCGTTTAGCCACCGGCTTTCGCAGTTGGCGCATGTTTGACGTGAAACGCCGCGCCCACGCACAAAAGGAAATGCAACGCATCTTAAAGCAGAAAAAACTTTCGCCAGATGTCTTTGAGATCATATCAAGAACGTTGAAGGCAAGGTAAATTTAGCGGGTTTCACTTGGCAAATCAGTCTGCACTTTGGTAACCGTTGCGTCCCGCAAAGTTGCGTTGGCGTTTTCATTCAAGGTTTAGAAATTGGCCAAGGCTCATATTAAAGAATTATTCTTTCGAGACAGCGCGCTGCATTTACCGTGGCTGGGAAACCGCCAGCTGGAAATCTCTGAACGTGCAATGCGGGTTCTGATTACGATTCTAACAGGGCTATTCCTGTTGGTTTTGGCTGCGGCTTTGTTATCGCAACTTTGGCTAAGCCGCGCCCAGAATTTGAACGAAGAAAGTCGTTTAACGTTAGTTCACGCAGAGCGGGCAGCACAAAACATTAAGTTGAATTATTTTGAAAACAGGCTGACATTTGCACTTGATCAAAAGTTGCTTGATCAGGCCGTGCCCGCAGATGCAACCGCGCATTCACGTTTTTTTGTGCTGCTCGATGGCAAAGGCAATGTTGTAGGATCGGTTCCGCAACATCTTGAATGGCAAAATCATTCAGTTGCCAGTTTGATGGGCCCCAATTTTGTCACTGACGCCGTTGTTAATGGAAACGAAATGGCGCCCACCACGCTGGCAACGGGCGAAGATGCGTTCATGGCATCGCGAGATTTGGGCAAGGTGCCAGGAAGCTTGGTGGCGCTTCAGAAAAAAGATGATGTCTTGGCCATTTGGCGCAGTGGTGTAACCAAACTGACATCGCTTTTCACCGTAACATTTTTGGTTTTGGTTTTGCTGGCAGGTGCATTTCATTGGCAGGCTGGCAAAGCTTTTGATGCTGATGAAATGCTCAGCCACGCAACGGGTCGCTTGGATATGGCGTTGGATGGCGGCGAATGCGGATTATGGGACTGGCATTTGCAAGCGAATAAAATTTTCTGGTCAATGTCGATGTATTCAATTTTGGGTTTAAAGCCCAAGGGCGATTTTTTGAGCTTTCGTGAAGTTGCGGCAAGGCTTCACCCGGAAGATCCACGCATTGATGTGTTGATTGATCAACTGTTAAAGGGAGAACGCGCAGAGTTCGATCAAGAATTTCGTATGCGCCACAATGATGGCCATTATGTTTGGTTGCGCGCCCGAGCGGCGTTGGCATCTGGGCGCGCCAACGCTGAGCCCCATTTGGTAGGCATTGTTTTTGATATTTCACGCCAAAAAATTCTTGATAAACTGAACAGCGAAGCAGAATTGCGCTTGAAAGACGCTGTCGAAAATATTTCAGAAGCCTTTGTTCTGTGGGATACTGAAAGCAAGTTGGTGTTGTGCAATTCGAAATATCAACAGTTTCATTCTTTGCCAGCTTCTGTGTGCCAGCCTGGAACCCCTTACAGCTTGGTGGCAGGTGCATCTAAAGAGCCGATGGTGCAACAATTTGTGGCGGGAGAACGAGATTTAAATTCGGGCGCACGTTCAATGGAAGTTCAACTGGCGGATGGCCGCTGGTTGCAGATCAACGAACGACGCACCAAGGATGGTGGTTTTGTTTCGGTGGGCACAGACATTACAGCGTTGAAACTTCAAGAGGAACATTTGCTGGAATCTGAGCGCAACCTGATGACAACTGTTCGCGATTTGAAAAGGCAACGCCAATTGGCCGAAGAACAGTCTCAAGTTTTGGCTGAGCTGGCCGATAATTATGCCAAGGAAAAAACCCGCGCCGAATCTGCCAACCGTTCAAAATCTGAATTCTTGGCCAACATGAGCCATGAATTGCGCACGCCACTGAACGCCATCATCGGCTTTTCAGAAATTATGGCTGGGCAAATGTTTGGCCCTATGGGATCAGCCAAATATAGCGAATATGCATCTGATATTCGCAAAAGCGGCCAGTTTTTGCTTGATGTGATTAATGACATTTTAGATATGTCAAAAATTGAAGCGGGAAAGATTGATTTAGAATTGTCGAATGTGGAACTTTCGATTGTTCTTGATGAAGTGCTGCGCTTGGTTGGCCCCAGGGCAACAGAGAGCAAAATTTCAATAAGCCGCGATTTTGCCGACGTGCCCGAGTTCAGGGCTGATCGACGCGCTTTGAAACAGGTGTTTATCAACATCATGTCCAACGCCATTAAATTTACTGCTGAAGGTGGCACTGTAAAAATCAAAACAATGTTTGATAGCAATATCATCCGTATACAGATGATCGATAACGGCATCGGCATTCCTCTGCGCGATATTGAAAAACTGGGGCGGCCATTTGAACAAGTCGAAAATCAGTTCACCAAAAGTCGCGGTGGATCGGGCCTTGGCTTGGCGATTTCAAAATCATTGGTGGATTTGCACGGCGGCAAGTTGTTGATCACCAGCAAAGTTGGTAAAGGCACAACAGTTACGGTGGATTTGCCCTTCAAGGCCGTGGCCGATGTTAGGGCCGCATAGAATTAGTGCTGCAAGGTGCTCTGGCGACCTCGCGCATAATACCCACCATCAAACAACAGCATCTTGCTTCATAACACCGCTTGATGTACGCACCTCATAAATTCAATTTAGGAGCCTTTCATGCCCGCATTTCACACACTTGATGATGTCAATGTTTCTGGCAAACGCGTTGTTATTCGCCTTGATCTTAACGTGCCAATTGCAGGTGGTGTGGTGACCGACACAACCCGCATCGACCGTGTAGTGCCAACACTCAAAGAGCTTCTGAAGCATGGTGCCGCCGTTATTATTTTGGCCCATTTCGATCGCCCGAAAGGCAAGGTGGTTCCTGAAATGTCATTAAAGCCTGTGGCTTCGGCTTTGGAAAAAGCTCTGGGTCACAAGGTTAAATTTGTGTTCACCGATTGGCTTTCAGCCCCAAGCGTCAATGCCAAGCCCGGTGATGTAATTCTTATGGAAAACACACGCTATCATGCGGGCGAAGAAAAAAATGATGTGGGTTTTGCCAAAATGCTTGCGGCCCTTGGCGATATTTATGTGAACGACGCTTTTTCGGCGGCCCATCGCGCCCACTCATCAACCGAAGCCATTGCACGTATTTTGCCTGCCTATGCAGGGCGCGCGATGGAGGCTGAACTTAAAGCCTTGCAAGCTGCTTTAGAGAAGCCAACGCGCCCCTTGGTGGCCGTTGTGGGCGGAGCAAAAGTTTCAACGAAGCTTGATTTATTGGGCAATCTTACGGGCATCGCGAATACCATTGTGATTGGTGGCGGAATGGCCAATACGTTTCTGGCGGCCCAAGGTGTTGATGTGGGCAAGTCTCTTTGTGAAAAAGATTTGATCCCAACTGCAATAGAAATTATGGCCCGCGCCAAGGCAAAAAACTGCACATTGCTTTTGCCCACTGATGCAATAGTTTCCAAAGAATTCAAAGCTGGTGCCGCCAATCGCGTTGTATCGGTCAAAGACATCGCTGCCGATGAAATGATGCTCGACGTTGGCCCAGATTCAATCGCCGCCGTGAACAAAGCTTTTGACGCCGCAAAAACAGTGGTGTGGAATGGTCCATTTGGCGCTTTTGAAATTCAACCGTTTGATAAAGCCACGGTGGCCACAGCCCAACATGCAGCAGCCCTTACCAAAGCCGGAAAGCTTGTAACAGTGGCAGGCGGCGGCGACACAGTTTCAGCCTTAAACCACGCCGGTGTTGCGGATGATTTCACCTATATTTCAACGGCGGGCGGTGCATTTTTAGAATGGCTTGAGGGTAAGGAATTGCCTGGCGTTGCTGCATTGAGTGTAAAGTGACAAATTTTCCCACACTTCGGGATATTGCCCAACACCTCATGGCGGCCGGCAAAGGCCTGCTTGCTGTTGATGATTTTCCCGCAGGCATGGCCAAACGACTTGCGTCTGTGGGTGTTGAGTCAACGCCTGAAACACGGCGCACCTATCACGAAATGCTTTTCAGCACGCCAGAATTTGCACGCTATGTTTCTGGCGTCATCCTTTATGACGAAACCTTTTGGAATGCCAAATTTCCTGCCGTGCTTAAGGGCATCAAACTCGATATGGGCCAAAAGCCTTTGGCGTTGTCGGATGGAGAGTTGATCTCCGAAGGCCTTGATGGTTTGGCCCAACGCATCGCCGGTTATAAAGCAGCAGGTGCCGCTTTTGCCAAATGGCGCGCGGTGTTGAAAATTTCAGAAACACTGCCATCGCGCAATGCCATCACCACCAATGCCCAAGCATTGGCGCGTTATGCTGCTATCTGCCAGCAGGAAGGTTTGGTGCCGATTGTTGAACCCGATATTTTGATGGATGGCGATCACACGATTGAACGCTGTGCCGAAGTTACAAAGCTTGTTCTGGATGAACTGTTTGAACAGCTTGAAATTGCTGGTGTTGATTTGGCCGCACTCATCTTAAAGATCAACATGGTCACGGCTGGTGCAACACAAAAATCAGACAACCAACGTGTTGCAGAATTAACCACTCAGGTGTTGATCAATCATGTGCCCACTGGTGTTGGTGGCATCGTTTTTCTTTCGGGCGGGCAAACTGAAATTGAAGCAACGCATAATCTCAATTTGATCGCGAAAAAACTTCATGCAACATTTTCATTTAATCGGGCCCTGCAAGACACGGCGTTGAAAACGTGGGCCGGAAAATCTGAAAATGTTGAAGCCGCGCAAACTGCTTTTGCTCACCGCCTGAAAATGAATGCACTTGCGGCGCAAGGGCTGTGGTCGCTAAAATTGGAACAACCATGACATCTCGTTTTTTTCTCGTTGCGCCCCAAGATTTAAGCGCTGAAACAATTATCGCCTGCGCCAAAGCCGCAGTTGCTGTGGGCGATTGTGCTTCAATCGTTGTTCATGAATCAATCAAACAAGATGAGGTGGCACAGTTGCAAGCGCTCGGTCTTGCGGTGCTGATGATCGATGTTGAACCACGCATTGTAAGCCACAGGCGTGCCGATGGTCTGCATGTTTCCAGCGCAGAGTTTAATCTGCTTGATTTGCGCATGTCGCTTCCCAAAGACGCAATGGTGGGGTTGGATTGTGGCACATCGCGCCACGCGGCCATGGAAGCATCTGAACAGGGTGCTGATTATGTGGCGTTTCGCCAAAAGGCACAAACGGTGGGCGAGCCTTTGATAAAATGGTGGAATGAACTGGCCGAAATTCCGGCTGTTCCATTTGATCCGGTTAATGCCGCTGATGCCGTAATTCTGGCACAAAATTCAGATTTCATCCGCCCGTCGGATGATATGTGGCAGAGTGCAGAAATGGCAACGAAAGTAATTTCAGAATTGACGGCAAAGTTAAAATGAGAAGGCTTACCAGCCTTGTTTTAGCTGCGCTGTTGGTTTCAGTGCCAGTCAGTGCACAAGTTGTGGCGCCCGCAAGTTTTGAAGAAGCCATCGCGCAATATCAAGATGGAAACTATGCAGATGCAAAGTCCATTGCTGAAAGTTTTGCCGAGAAGGCAGATCCGCGTGCCTTTGTAATGTTGGGCACAATTTTCCAAAAGGGTTTGGGTGTTGAGATTGATTTAAAGCAAGCGCAAATCTGGTTTCAAAAAGGTGCAGAAAAGGCAGATCCTGATTCAGAATTTGCGTTGGCCATGTTGCTGCTTTCTGGCACGGGGCAAAAGCCTAATGTGATTGATGGGGCACCTTGGCTGCAAAAAGCCGCCGAGGCTGGCAACGTGAAAGCCCAAGTTAACCTTGGCCTTTATTATGCGGGTGCATTTGGCACGCAAACGGATTGGCCAAATGCTGTTAAATGGTTTCAATCAGCCGCAGATAAAGGCAACGCCCAAGCCCAATATAATTTGGCGCTGCTTTACATGGATGGAAAGTCAGTCGATAAAAGCATGGTAAAGGCGGGGGAGCTTTTTTCCAAAGCCGCCTTACAAGGAATGCCCGAAGCAGCGCTTGAATATGGCGTTTTGATTTTTCGTGGTGAGGGCGTTCAAAAAGACGAAACCTTGGGTGCCAAGTGGCTACTTGTGGCTGCCAACCATGGCAACGCCGTGGCCATGAACCGTGTCGCCAGGCTTTACGGCATGGGCGACCATGGTGTGGCTTATGACCCTATCGAAGCGATGAAATGGAACATCTTGGCCAAAGCGGCAGGCCGTGGCGATATTGAAATGGACGCCAAAATGGAAAAAGTTGATCCAGCCGATGTAAAACAAGCCGAAGCCCGCGCCGCAGCGTTCAAGCCACAGCCAGACCCCACTGCGAACTAGCCAGCACAGTTATTCCCTGCTAAGGCCAGCCCTTCCAATCCCTTATGTGAGTATTCCAACTTGGCCACGACCCCGATTATGACTGTGATGATTGCTGCCGTTCGCAAAGCTGCGCGTAATGTTCAGCGTGATTATGGTGAAGTGTCGTCGCTGCAAGTATCAATAAAGGGCCCGGCAGATTATGTGACGAGTTCAGACAAGAAGGCTGAAAAAACACTGCGCGCGGAACTTGCGTTGGCCCGCCCCACGTATGGGTTTTTGGGCGAAGAGGAAGCTGAAACCAAAGGCACTGATCCAGACAATCGCTTCATCATTGATCCGATCGACGGCACATTTAACTTCATGCATGCGTTGCCATTGTTTGCGTTGACTGTTGCATTGGAACGCAAAGGCGAAATTATCGCAGGCGTTACTTATAACCCCATTACAGACGAGCTGTTCCACGCTGAAAAAGGCAACGGCGCATTTTTCAACAACAAGCGCATGCGCGTTGGCGCAAGGCGCGAATTGTCTGAAGCCATGTTGTGTTGTGGCCTGCCCAATCGCGCCACCAAAAACCATGATGAACAGCGCAAAGAATTGGCCGTGATGCAAACCAGAACCGCGGGGCTTCGCTGCTTGGGTTCATCAGCGCTTGATTTGGCATTTATCGCCATGGGCCGTTTGGATGGCGGCTGGGCTCATGGCTTGAAATCATGGGATATGGCGGCGGGTATATTATTTGTGCGTGAATCAGGCGGCTTTGTTCACGGCATCAATGGCGAAGCAAATCCATTGAATTCTGGCGGATATGTTGCAGGCAACGCAGATATGCTCCCACAAATGAAAAAAGCTTTGGAAGACGCCAAGAAGCTTTGAGGGTTAGGCAAAAGCGCGGATACCAATTCTAAATCACATCAGAACAACACCTATCGACGAGATAATAAACATGCGATAGCGTGAAATAAAATCTCTGAAAGTTTTGGCGTTAGACAACTTCGAGCGCGGAGTATCAGCATGTTAGAACATTGGGCTGGTGGCTGCCAATGCGGTGCCGTTCGTTACGAACTAGCCGCGAGACCGCAGAACCCTTGCATATGCCATTGCCGCATGTGCCAAAAACAATTTGGAAATTTTTTCGCCGCGTTTGCTGATGTCGATACGGCTTACTTTAAGCTTACCCGAGGTGAAATCTCCTACTTCAAAAGTTCTGACGATGCATTGCGCGGGTTCTGTCGCGACTGCGGAACGCCCATCGCCTACAAGTTTCTCTCCCAACCAAGAATTGCGGTTTCAATCGGATCACTTGATCGGCACTCGGAAATGAAACCAGAATTTCAATACGGACTTGAATCACGCGAACCGTGGTTGGTTGAGGTACTATCTCTTTCTGGCTCGATTACGGGCGAAGGTGACAACGGAGTAGGCGATACGCCCGAAAGAATTGAAAAGATCCGCTTGAGCTGCAAACAACACCCGGATCATGATACAGTAGAATGGCCACCAAAGGCGGACTTGCCATAACCGGGCCGCAAAGAATTTATTTGGCTACACCATCAAAGATTAAAGACCGCCGGACCTTACGCCATAACAATACTTTGTTGGCTCAGGGCCATATACGATCGAAGCTGTCAGGCGTTGCCAGCGGGGGATCAAACCTAGCGGGCCTTGACGGGCCGCTTTCCATGGCTGTCCTGCGGAACCCCACGCTGCAACGACATGTGGGAATGAACGCCGAGCCAGTGACCGTCGGTCTGACGCACGAGAATAATCGTTGCCCGTCCAGGGCGATCGAAACGGTTTCCGTCCGCATGGAAGCCAGTGCTCGTCCAAGGCGTGATCACTGTCGCCATGCTGACGTCGGCACTCACTATCACCGCTGTATTGTCTAGGTCGAAGGCGAAATCCGCTGTGCGTGGCCACACATTGTCCCATTGCGTCTCAATCCAGCGCCCGCGACCACGCATGAGTTCTTGGTAGGTGCCGAATACAATGATATCGGAATGCCAGAAGGGTCGCGCGGCAACATAATCGACATCCCTCACGCAGGCAGCGAACCGTTCGAGCCAAGCAAAGATCGATTCTGTTGTCGCCTTGTCAGCAATCGGCAGGGGGTTTTGTGCGCTCATTATCTTCCTTAACTTGACAGTTATGCCCTGTCCCAATCAAGCCGCAATTTACGACAGAGTCAACCGAACTAAGGTCTGAGACGGGTCCAACTCAGACGTGAGTTGCGTTTCTTGCCTGTTCCGCTTTCCCACCAAAAGCGGAAATTCAAACCAAAGTGCGGCCTAACCCCGCCGCCCTTTGCTTGTGGCATTGCCGCAAATGATAGAGCCCGTGGCCACCAGTTCATTCAACAATGCCATCGTGGCATGGCCGGAACTGGCATAGGGGTTGAGTGTTGCTGTCTCTGAATATTTCAACATCATGGCAGGGTTGATGCCATCCATGTTCACTTGGCCCATAGACCAGCCTTCAAAGCGCCTTTCGGTGATTTCTTCATAAACCAAAAGCACAACATCTTTGTGGCGCGGGTCCATCACAATGCGGTTATAAAGTTTTGAAACTTCTTCACGCCCACCTTCAAGCAGCTGCACAAAAATCGTGCCTGTGGTCAGCAACACACCCGTAATACCGTTCTTGGCATTATTCTTGCGCGAAGATTCCAATATCGAATTATGAGCCGCCGCGGTGAGGGCTTTTTGCATCCGGCTGGCATAAAGGCATCGCACAAGCATGGGATCAATCTTTCCTTGGAATAAGTGTTAAAAATTCGCGGCGCAGCGCCGGATTTTTTAAGAACGAACCGCGCATCACACTGTTCAGCATAAGACTATCAGAATCCTTCACCCCACGCCAATGCATGCAGAAGTGATCGGCCTCCATAACAATGGCCAAGCCATCAGGTTTCACCAGATCCATAAATAGATCAGCAATTTGTGAAATGGCTTCTTCTTGAATTTGTGGGCGCGACAAAATCCAATCCGCAAGCCTTGCATATTTGGATAACCCAATCAGATTGGAATGTTGGTTGGGCATAATGCCAATCCACAACTTGCCAATAATCGGGCAGAAATGATGGCTGCACGCAGACCTGATGGTCATCGGCCCCACAATCATCAACTCATTCAGGTTTGAAGCATTGGGAAACTCAGTCACAGGCGGCGCGTCGTGATAGCGCCCCTTGAAAACCTCGTTCAAATACATTTTGGCAACGCGCCGTGCCGTGCCTTGGGTGTTGTGATCATGTTCCACATCAATCACCAAGCTTTCCAAAACGCCCTGCATTTTGGCCGTAACCTCTTCAAGCAAGGCGTCGCGTTCGCCAGCATTGATGAAGCCAGAAATGTTGTCATTGGCAAAATATCGTTGCCCCGCCTTTTCAAGGCGCGAACGAATTTGCTGAGACACAGATGTTTTTGGAATTTTCATGAAGTTTTTTACGCTGCAACGATGAACATAGATCAACTATAGCTGATCAAAATCAATGAAGCCATAAATACTGCTTGGCAGGCATAGCCCAAGCACGGGCTAGAGTTTAAGCAACGGCCCGCGCCAGCGCACACTGTTTCCACAGGGCGTTGAGCGATTTCAACAAATGTTCAATATCGGCGGCAGAATGACAAGGTGTGGGCGTAATGCGCAGGCGTTCCTTGCCCCGCGCCACTGTGGGATAATTGATCGGCTGAATGTAAATGCCATCATTGTCGAGCAAATAATCGCTGATCCATTTGGCTTTGGCTGCATCACCCACCATCACGGGAACGATATGGCTATCGTTCGGCAAATAGGGAATGCCCAACCGATCAAGCCCGGCGCGCACTTCAGCCACCCGCAGCATCATGGCCTTGCGTTCAACATCAGATGTTTTCAAATGGCGGATTGCTGCCGTTGCACCGGCCGCAACGGCAGGCGGAAGCGATGATGAAAAAATAAAGCCTGAAGCAAAACTTCGCACATAATCACATAAAGCAGCGCTTCCCGTGATATAGCCGCCCACCACACCAAAGGCCTTGGCCAAGGTTCCTTCAATAACATCAACGCGGCCCATCAAGCCCTCGCGTTCGGCCAAGCCGCCGCCACGCGCGCCATAAAGCCCAACACCGTGCACTTCGTCTAAATACGTCAACGCCTTATATTTTTCGGCCAAGGCGCAAATATCAGCAATGCGGCCAAAATCGCCATCCATTGAATAAACCGATTCAAAAGCAATAATAACCGGGCGTTGGCCATTAATGGCTTTAAGATGGTATTCTAAATCAGCCATATCATTGTGCTTGAAAATGATTTTCTCAGCCTTCGAATGGCGAATGCCTTCAATCATGGAAGCGTGGTTGCCCGCGTCTGACAACACAACACAATTGGGCAAGCCCGCAGCCAAGGTGGAAAGTGTTGTCCAGTTCGACATATAGCCAGAGTTAAACAACAAGGCAGCTTCCTTGCCGTGAAGATCAGCAAGTTCAGCCTCTAGTGTTACATGATAATGATTGGTGCCTGAAATGTTGCGCGTGCCGCCAGCACCAGCTCCGGTGCGATCAATGGCTTCGTGCATTGCTGCCAAAACGGCAGGGTGTTGGCCCATGCCTAAATAGTCGTTAGAACACCAAACGGTGACAGGTTTTTGTTCGCCGTTTATGTGGCGCGTGGCTTTGGGAAACGAACCGACATGGCGTTCCATATCAATAAAAACGCGGTACCGGCCCTCACGTTTAAGGCCATCCAATTTGTCGTTAAAAAAGCCGTCAAAGTTCATGTCACAAATATTCTTTCAAACCCTATACGTGGGTTCTGAGCCAAACATTCTAGAGAGTCTAGAGCGGCACAATGAAGCGGTTGATCCAGATCAATTTACGCCCAAAAATACGTGATATTCCTTATGCTAACCTTACTTTTTGCTCAGTGTTGTCACATGCTCTTTCACGGTGTCCAACCATGGCGCATCAGCGGGCGCATCGGCCAAAAGTGATTGCCATTTTACCAAAGCTCCGGCTTTGTCTCCGGCTTGTTCTTGGCCAATGGCTTGGTAATATCGCGCACGCAAATCTTTTGGTTGTTTGGCCAAAACACTGGCAATCACATCGCGGGCCTTGGGCGTAACAGTGCCTTGGGCCTGTTGCACCAAGGCTTCAACATAACGCGATTGTGTATCAATATTGTCGGGCTCAAGTGCAATGGCTTTTTCATAAGCGGCCAAAGACTTTTCAAAATGCTGCAAATTCATTTGGGCCAAACCCATCATCCGCCAGCCTTGCACATCATTGGGATTGGCTTCCAATTTGGCTTGCAACTTTGCAACCATGCCATCAATCATCGCCGCGGTTGATGCATCTGCTGGTGCGGGTGCTTGTTGGCCAAGGGGTGGCCGGCCCAGAACACCATACAAATATGTACCCCCCACAATCACCCAAGCCGCAGTTGCCACCAAAGCAATGGTGCGCCACCTGTTTGAAATTGGTTGCAGGTTGGGCATGGGTTTGGATGCCGAAACCAAACGTCGGTTGATTTCCAGCTTCGCTGTTGCCGCATCACTGGGTGCAATCATTCCCGCCGCCAAATCCCGATCAACTTCATTGATTTGGTCTTGATAAAATGCTGCCTCTTGTCCTGAAGCCAAAGGCGCATCAAACCGCCTGATCAGCGGCACTGAAATAATAACAGCAACGGCGCTGCACAACATCACCATCAACAGCCAAAATGTCATCAGTCTTCCTCAGCAGGTTCAGCGTCTGGTTCCGGGCGGTGGCGCATATAAAAAAAAGCGGTTGTTAATGCGATGGCCAACAATAAAAATGGTGATAGCCACAATAAATATGTGTCGCTCTGAAACGGCGGCTTCAACAAAACATAATTGCCATAGCGTGCGCGGATAAAGTCAACCACTTGGGCATTGCTATCGCCCGCCGTTAAACGCTCACGCACAATCACCCTTAAATCTCGGGCAAGCGAAGCGTCTGAATCGTCAATCGATTGGTTCTGGCAAACCAAGCAGCGCAGGTCTTTGCTAATGTTACGCGCACGGGTTTCGAGGGCTTGATCTTTTAACATTTCATCAGGCAAAACTGCCCATGCGTTCAGTGTGCCTGCCAGCAAAAATGCAACAATAAAGGCAAACCGTTTCACGAAGCCTTGCCTGCCAATAGTGGTTCGATTTGGGCTTTCCAAATTTCTGGAGAAAGTGGCCCCGGAATGCGCGTGCGCACAACACCTTGTGCGTCAATCACAAAAGTTTCGGGAACCCCGCTCACCCCCAAATCAATCCCGGCCCGGCCCGATTGATCAACCCCAATGTGCGCAAATGGGTTCCCAAGTTTGGCCAAATAATCTTTGGCATCAGCGTCAGAGTCTTTCCAATCAACGCCCAACAAAGCAAAGCGCTTATCAGCAGCCAGTTGCATTAAAAACGGATGTTCTTCGCGGCAACTCACACACCAAGATGCAAACACATTCAGCACCACAAATCCGTTACCTTTAAATGCGCTACTTTTTAAATTGGGTGTGCCATCCAGTGAAGCCAAATCAAAAGCAGGCACGGGCTTATCAATCAACATGGAAGGCAAAAGCTTTGGGTCGCGCTGCAAACCCATGGCCATCACCACGCCAATTGCGACAAACAAACCAATCGGCAAAAGTGTTGAAATGCGAAGCTTGCTCATTCTGCGGCCTGCACCTGCAGGTGAAGTGCTGCGCGCTGTGGCATGCCCACACGGAAGCGCCGATCAGACAGTGAAATAAAGCCACCAAAGGCCATCATAAACCCACCAATCCACAACCAAGGCGCCATGGGGTGATAATATAATCGCACAGTTCTGCCGCCGTTCTTGTCAGTTTCACCCAAGGCGATATAGGTGTTGGAAAAGCCGTTGGTGCGAATGCCCGTTTGGTTTGTTAACTGTTGTTGCAAGGGATAAAAATGCCGTTCTGCTGTCATGATGGAAAAAACATTCTTGTTCTGCGAAAGTTCAAATGTGCCACGTTCAGCAACATAGTTGGGGCCTCGCACCTGGTCAATTTTAGCAAGCCTCACATCATAAAAACCTATCTGGGTTTGATCGCCAATTTTCATGGTGATGATGTTTTCTTGCTGCCACGTGGTTACAACTGAAATGGCCAGGACAACAAATCCCAATCCCATATGGCCGAACAACAAACCAAAATAGGCCTGGGGCGTTGTGCCCAGCAATTGCAAAGATTCAGCAGTTGAAACGCGGCCTAATTTCATGCGTTTGGCCATCACCCAAAGCGAACCCACAACAATCCATAGGCCAATAGCAATGCCCGCGATGGCAAAGACGTGTTTGCCAAATGCTACCAGCGCAACAATAATTGTAAGCGCAATAGTCACCATCAAAGGCAAGGTCAGTTGTTTGAATGCTACGCTAAACACATCGCGCTTCCATTTCAAAAATGGGCCAATGACCATGCCGATCAACAACGGCACCAAAAGCGGCATGAACGTATAATTATAATAGGGCGGGCCAACTGAAATTTTATCATGCCCCATCAGATCAACATAGAGCGGATAAAATGTGCCGATAAAAACTACGGCCGCCGCCACGACCAAAAAAATATTATTGAACAACAAACCAGCTTCGCGGCTGATCATGGCAAACGGCACACCTTTTTTAACCTGCGGAATGCGTACCGCATAGAGTGCCAAGGCGCCGCCTGTTGCCCCAAACAAAATCAACAAAATAAAATAGCCACGCGCCGGATCAACCGCAAAAGAATGCACGCTGGTTAAAACGCCAGAACGCACCACAAATGTGCCAATCAAGCTGAGAGAGAAAGTGAGAATGGCCAATAAAATTGTCCACCCCACCAAAGCGTGGCGGCGTTCAACCACCAAGGCTGAATGCAACAAGGCCGTGCCAGCAAGCCAGGGCATTAAAGAAACATTCTCAACCGGATCCCAAAACCACCAGCCGCCCCAGCCCAAAATATAATAGGCCCAAAAGCTTCCCAGCGTTATTCCCAATGTGAGAAAACACCACGCCAACAAAACCCATGGCCTTACCCATCTTGCCCAAGCCGCATCAACCTTGCCTTCAATCAACGCCGCCACGGCAAAAGCAAATGCCACTGAAAAACCAACATAGCCCATGTAAAGACATGGTGGATGGATGGCCAAGCCCGGGTCTTGCAAAAGGGGGTTCATGCCAATGCCATCGGCTGGCGGGTTATCCAGCCGCAAAAATGGATTTGACGTGAAAACCAAAAACGCCAGAAACGCCGATGCAATCATGCCTTGAACGGCCAAAACCCGGGCCTTGAGGGGGCCAGGCAAATTTGTGCCGAACAGTGAAATTAAAGCGGCAAAAATTACCAAGATCAAAACCCAAAGCAACATGGATCCTTCGTGATTGGCCCATACGCCGGTGATCTTATAAATCAGGGGTTTGGCAATTTGTGAATTGGCCGCAACTAGGCTTACAGAAAAATCATCACTTACAAAACCATAGGCAATCGCAAAAAATGCAAAGCCAACCAAAGCACACGATAAAACACCACACACGCTGGCCAGTGTCATCAAAGCATGGTCTTGCCTGTGGGCGCCATAAAGCGGCAGCGTGGCTTGCACCACACTGGTCATCAGCGCCAACACCAAAGCAAAATGGCCAAGTTCAATAATCATTCAACGATTATACCGCAGGCCAGTTCAATAAGCGCAATCTTTTCAGCCTACCGCGACAACCTGCCCGCACGGCCCCCGCGGCGACTTTTTCTTAAAGTCATCGTGGCCATGCGTTCAGGCAAAGCCAATACAATGGTGTGCCGCTCAGCCGCCGCCATGCCCAGCCAACCCGCAATTTCCATGCGGGTGCGGCCACAACCAATGCAAAGCTGGGTTTCAGGGTCAACAACGCATACTTTTACGCATGGCGTTTCAATGTCGCGGCCAAATTCGTCCATCATGCTATTCTAAAATAAAATGCCGGGGCAAAAACCCCGGCACCGACTGTTTAATCAAAGCAGCGTCAGTTCTTCAACGTTAAAACACCGTTTTCAGATTTAAAACTTGAAAGCTTGGATAAAAAGCTCATCCCCAACAAAGTGCCGTTCAAAGCACCTTCAGGCAAAACCATGGCATCCACGTCATCAACGCGAACGTTGTCAATTTCAACGCGGTCAAGCTTGGCGCGTGCGGCCTTCACTTGGCCGTTGGCCGTTGCAACCGGAATATCAAAATTCAATGAATGGGGGTGAAGGCCAACCTTGTCTGCATCCTCATAACTCAAAGCAACCGCACTGGCACCAGTGTCCACCACGGCCTGCACATTGGTGTTGTTAATTGAAACCGTTACGAAATAATGGCCATTCTCGCCACTTTTTAACTCGGTCACAGCAAAAAATTGCAATTGCGATGGCGGCTTTGCCAAATTGCCCAAACCCGGAAAGCCAGCACTAACCGTCAACATCAACGCTAAAGCAACACTTGGCAAAGGCCCCGTATGACGCATAACCCAACTCCCAACACACTTGTTGGTGGTAAGATTAGTGTGCTGTTCATCACAAACGCTTTACGGCGAAAATGATTTGGATTTTTGGGTTAACAATGAATTGGAATTCTGGGTTAATGACGGGTTGATACAAACACAGCCAACATGCCAATTTCGCTTAACACTTGCACGGCCCCACAAATGTCGCCCGTCTGGCCGCCAATGAGTTTGGTGGCCAAACGCCGCATAAAACCGGTAATTGCCAAGGCAATGCCCAAGGCCAACACGCCCGCTGCGGGTGAAACATTAAGCCCTGCCCAAACCGTCAATGCACCACCGCTGACAATGGCCCCAAGTGCTGTCACCCGGTCTGGCCTTCCGGCCAGAACTGCAAGCCCGTCGCTTCGGGCAGGCCGCGTGGCCCATAACAAATCCACCAGCATTGCCCGTGAAAATGCGCCGCAGGCCGCCATGATGAGTATAATCTGCCACGGGGGTTGGTCTTGCAAGGCTTGATAGGCCCCAGCACGCATTAACATCAACACACCCAAGGCGCTGGCACCATAGGTGCCGATGCGGCTATCGCGCATAATTTCCAAACGCTTTTCGCGTTCGCGCCCACCAAAAAGCCCGTCGGCCGTATCTGCCAAGCCATCTTCATGCAATGCACCAGTGATAAAAAGGCCAAAGCCAATCACCAAACCTGCCGTCATCAAAGGCGGCAAATGCAAATAGCCAAGGCCCACCAAAACAGCGCCATTCAATGCCCCGATAATGGCCCCTGCCACGCCAAAACAGCGCATGGCCAAGGCCAAGGGTTGCGGGTCGATGGTGCGTACAAAAGGCACTGGCAAACGCGTTAAAAATTGTAAGCTCACCAAAAGCTCGGCAACAGGGCGCCAGCGTCCGCCTGCCGGTATTTCGCTTGATGAATTGTCGCTCATAACAAATTGTTTAGCCGTTTTTCTGCCAAGCTGTGATAGACGCAACACACACTTTGAAGCAAGCAAATAGGAACACTTCATGACATCTGGAATGCCATTCGACGATATTCGCGCCCTTATCAAATCTATGCCTGGCCCAGATTTGGACGCAGCGGCCAAAACCCGCGCGCGCGAAGCCACGTTGACAAAACCACCCGGCGCTTTGGGCAAACTTGAAAGCATTTCAGAATTTGTGGCCACATGGCAACACAACTATCCCCCAAAAGCCGATCGCACGGTTGTGGCCGTATTTGCAGGCAACCACGGTGTTGTGGCCCAAGGTGTTGCCGCATATCCGCAAGCCGTTACAGCGCAGATGGTTTCAAATTTTCAAAGCGGTGGCGCTGCCGTCAACCAAATCTGCAAAACCTTTGATCTGGGTTTGAAAGTGTTCGAACTGGCATTGGAACAGCCCACTGCAGACTTCACCCAAGAACCAGCCTTAAGCGAGAAAGACTGTGCGGCCACGTTTGCCTATGGCATGGAAGCAATCGCTGGCGGTTGTGATATTTTGTGCATTGGTGAAATGGGCATTGGCAACACCACAGTGGCCGCGGCTTTATCTTGCGCCCTGTTCGTGGGTGAACCTGAAGCATGGGTTGGCCCCGGAACCGGTGTTGACGCTGAAGGCATCAAACGTAAGGCTGATGCGGTGCGCCGCGGTTTGGCGCTTCACAAAGCCCATTTGCACGACCCGCTGGAAGTTTTGCGTCGGCTTGGCGGGCGCGAATTATCGGCCATGGCCGGGGCAATTTTGGCCGCACGTTTACAAAACATTCCGGTTTTGATTGATGGTTATGTGGCAACCGCTGCCGCAGCTGTTTTGTTTAAAGCTGATTCTTCTGCGTTGGATCATTGCTTGGCAACCCATTGTTCAGCCGAGCCCGCCCACAAGCTGCTGTTGCAGAAAATTGGCAAAGAACCATTGTTAGATTTAGGCATGCGCTTGGGCGAAGGTTCAGGGGCTGCATTGGCAGCAGGAATTGTCAAAGCCGCATTGGCCTGTCACACGGGCATGGCCAGTTTTGAAAGTGCAGGGGTTTCGAACAAAGAGGCTTAGGCTTAACCCGTAAGGGAAATCAGCCGTCTTTGTGATTCACTCAAATTGTTAGGTTCGGAATAAAGCGCACTGCGCGGCCCCGACAGAACACGTTTGGCCGGAAACACACAAATAACCGTGGTGCCTTGGCCCGTGGCGCTTTGTATCGAAACCCGTCCATCGTGAAGTTCCATAATGCCGCGCACGATGGATAGGCCAAGGCCAGCGCCTTCTACGGCTTTGGTTGTGGCCATGCGGCCCCGGGTGAAGGCTGAAAGTGCCAATTCCTGTTCTTCGAATGGAATTCCTGGGCCATTGTCTTCAACGGTTAGTTGAATAGAACCGTTATTCAAACGTTTGGCCCGCATTGCCACTTTGCCATTGCGCGGCGTAAATTTTACAGCGTTCGTTAGCAGGTTAATGGCGACTTGTTGGATGGCCCGTTCATCACCCAAAATTTTGGGCAGGGTATTCTCAACAAATATTTCAACTGAAATATTCTTTTGGGCAGCGTTGATTTCCAACAAATGTTTGGCATGCAGCAGCGGAACAGAAAGATTGACGGGTTCTTCCGTAATGTCGCGGCGCCCTGACTCGATTCGTGAAATATCCAAAATATCGTTGATCAAACCCAACAAATAACGCCCTGAACTGTTAATGTCTCCGGCATAGTCACGATAGGTGTTGTTGGTAATTGGGCCAAAAAGTTCGCGCTGCAAAATATCTGAAAAACCCAAGATGGCGTTGAGAGGTGTTCGCAACTCGTGGCTCATATTTGCTAAAAACGCGGTTTTGGACATATTGGCTTTTTGGGCATTTTGCTTTTCTTGTTCTGCCCTGTCGCGTGCCTGCTGCAACTCATCAATTAGAATATCTTTCTGGGTGCGAAAAATAATCATGTCGCGTGCCGTGCTTTGCAACTGACGCGCAATGAAAAGAAAGAACACTTCAACAGTAATCAATATTCCAGCAAGGCTAAGATAAACCGGGTCGTGTTGGGTTACACAGCGCAGCGCCACACCAATGGTCATCACGCCAGTGCCAGCAATCAAAACAGGCATAAAATTGCTGACCACCAAAAACCGAACAGCACTAACCGCCATAACAGCAGCCACCAAAAAAGCACCTTGCGATGATGCCGTTTCGGGCCAGAAGAAAAACAGTGGCACAACCCAAAACACACCTTGCATCAATTCAGATGCGGCGATCATGCCAATCCACTCGCGTTGGGCCGCATCGTTGCGGGTGCGTTTAAAATAAAGCCCACACAAATAGAGCTGCAGCAAATTGCAACCCACAACACCCACAAGCCAACACAAAACGCTTTCGAATGAATTCCACATCAATGCGGTGGCGCCGAGCACAAGTGCCAAAACCGGCATGGTAGGAGCCAATGTAATCTGGTTGCGCAAAAACATTTCCAGCAACTCTCGCTGCCACGGTGTTTCATCGGACACCGAATAAGAAAGATCAGACGCTTGCTCGCTGTGTGGTTTTTCCAACCCCAAAACCGAAAACAGGCTGGTACGCGTAATGTCGCTGAATACTGTTGGATCTGACATTTTGGCCCAAGACAATTCAAAATCTAACGATCTCGATAACCTTCAATCCCTAATGGATGCTTTTGAACAATGGTAAAGATTGAGACAAATCCAAACGAGGCCTATAGGCTGGCCCAAGACAAGCCAATTGATTTACCCAAGGGAAACCATAATGACTGACATCACCAAAGATATCGTTTTAGCCGAATTGAAGCGCATTGCCGCGCCCGATGGCCGAGGCAATATTGTAAGTGCTGGCTTAGTATCGGAAATTGCAATCCAAGATGGTCAAGTGATGTTTGCGCTCAACGCCGATCCACAACACATGAAGGCGATGGAGCAGCTTCAATCATTCGTGCAACAAGCGGTTGCGAAATTGCCGGGTGTAAAAAAAGCCATCATAGCGTTAACGGCCGAACGTGCGCCCGCGCGCGAACCGGGCCCTAAAGCCCAAGCTAGCCAAACAGTGCGCAGCGTTGAAGGCGTGAAGCATTTGATCGCTGTTGCATCAGGCAAGGGCGGCGTTGGCAAATCCACAACGGCCATAAACCTAGCGTTGGCGTTTAAGGCCAACGGGCTTCGCGTGGCGGTTCTTGACGCTGATGTTTATGGCCCTTCCATGCCAAAGCTGTTTGGTATTACGGGAAAACCTGAGGCTTCTGACGCAACAGGCAAA
>JAYUHQ010000182.1:0-1665 GCA_043766895.1 Aestuariivirga sp. | reverse complement strand
TTTCCGGCCAAATCTTGGATAAATTGCCAAGCCACACGGCCTGACCTGGCACCGCGCGTGACAGACCACTCGTTGGCCGCAGCTTCTAAATCAGTCGCTTTCATCCTCAAACCAAAGTGCTTGGCATAGCCATGCACCATGGCAAAATAATCATCTTGGCTGCAATTGTGAAAGCCAAGCCACAGGCCAAAACGATCTGAAAGAGACACTTTTTCTTGCACGGCTTCAGAAGGGCTGATGGCGGTTGATTGTTCATTTTCAATCATATCACGCGGCAACAGGTGGCGGCGGTTTGATGTTGCGTAAAATATCACATTTTCAGGGCGGCCTTCAAGCCCGCCATCCAGAGCTGCTTTTAAAGATTTATAGCTGGTGTCTTGGGCGTCAAAAGACAAATCATCGCAAAAAATTATGAAACGATATTTTGCTGCGCTACGCAAAAGGCCCATTAGTGCGGGCAGGGTGTTGATGTCTTCGCGATGGATTTCAACAATTTTCAAGGCTTTATAATCGGTGGAAATTTTGCGATGGGCAGCTTTAACCAGCGAAGATTTGCCCATGCCACGCGCGCCCCACAGCAAGGCATTGTTGGCGGGCAGGCCTTTGGCAAAGCGCAAGGTGTTTTCCATCAATGTGTCGCGCGGTTGGTCAACGCCTTTCAGCAAGCCGATATCAACACGGTTTACTTTTGCAACTGGGCTTAAACCGCCTTGCGGGCCATTCCAAACAAAGGCTTCGGCTTTTTTGAAGTCTGGCAGTTCAGCCGGGGCCGGGGCAATGCGCGCCAAACTTTCTGCAATCAACCTCAATTGGGCAAGTTCGCTGGGGCGTTTCATTGTTAAAATTCCGTGGGGATTAAGGGTTGCAATGGCCTAATCCATCGCTATATTCCGCGCAAGTTTTGTTTCGGCCCGCAAAGGCTGTTTTAGGAGTTTTCATGTTTATCAGCCAAGCATTCGCACAAGCCGCCACAGGTGGCGGCGGCCCGATTGATCTGTTCGGATTTATGGTGCCCATGGTGGCCATTGCGGGTGTGATGTATTTCTTCATGATCCGCCCACAACAGCAGAAAGCCAAAGATCATCAAAAAATGTTGTCGCAAGTTGCGCGTGGCGACACGGTTACAACCCACGGCGGCCTTATTGGCAAGGTGGTTCGTATTGTTGATGACAATGAACTTTTGGTTGAAATCGGCGATAAAGTGCAGGTGCGTGTTTTGCGCCAAGGCTTGGCTGATGTGCGCGCCAAGGGTGAGCCGCAAAAGGCCAAGAGCTAATGTTTCATTACTCGCGTTTGAAGATTGCCTCGACTATGGTGGCGGTATTGTTGTCGCTGGTTTTGGCGCTTCCGAATGTCTTGCCACAAGCCACGCAAGTATCTTTGACAGAACGTTTTGGCATTCGCCCGATGACATTGGGTTTGGATTTGCAAGGCGGTTCCAACATTCTGATGGAAGTTGACCATAAGGATTTGGTCGATAAAATTGAACAGCAATTGATGGGCGATATTCGTTCAACATTGCGTGAAAATAAAGTAGGTTATTCTGGACTTGCTAAGTCTGATGCAGGCGTTGTGGTAACCATCACCAAGCCAGAAGACTTAGACAAAACCAAAACCGAAATGGAAAAGCTTTTGCAGCCGTTGGACGCTGGCCTTTTGGCCGCA
>JAYUHQ010000181.1:0-12154 GCA_043766895.1 Aestuariivirga sp. | reverse complement strand
TGATTGAAAATTTAAACTTCAAAGTTCCTCCCGGCGGTATTGTGGGCATTATCGGGGCCAACGGTTCAGGCAAAACCACCCTGTTTAAAATGCTCACCGGCCAAGAGATGCCAGACGCAGGTGTGATTAAAATTGGGGAGAGCGTGCACCTCGGTTATGTTGATCAAAGCCGGGATGCTTTAGACTCCAACAAATCTGTGTGGCAAGAAATTTCAGATGGTCTTGATGTGCTTTATTTGGGCAAGCGCGAAATGAACAGCCGCGCTTATGTTGGCGCGTTCAACTTCAAGGGTGCCGACCAACAACAAAAAGTGGGCACGCTTTCGGGCGGGCAAAGAAACCGCGTGCATTTGGCCAAGATGTTAAAATCAGGCGCCAATGTGCTGTTGCTTGACGAACCCACCAATGATCTTGACACTGAAACTTTGGCGGCCCTTGAAGAAGCGCTGGAAGATTTCGCCGGCTGCGCTGTTATCATCAGCCATGACCGCATGTTCCTTGATCGTCTGGCCACGCATATTCTGGCCTTTGAAGGCGACAGCCATGTGGAATGGTTCGAAGGCAATTTCCAAGATTATGAAGAAGATAAAAAGCGCAGGTTGGGTGCAGAAAGCGTGATGCCCAAGCGCATTAAATATAAAAAGTTTGCGCGGTGAGGTAGAGCCAACATCGTAAAAAAAGCTTAGGGAAATTGTTTAAATTTCTGGGTTAGACGGGGGTGGAAAATGAATAAAAGAGCTTTTCTTTTAGGCGCCGCAACGTGTCTGATTGCCAATCGAGCAAACGCGCAGACCACGGCGGGGTTCACTATGCCGCTTGAGTCTGAACGCCATTTGCGTAGCTTTATGCAATGGCCGTCAGACCTCGAAACTTATGGCCGTGCGGATGATCTTGAAGCGGTGCGCGAAAAAATTGCCCTGATTGCCAATGCCATTGCGAAATTTGAACCAGTGGTGGTGTTGTGCAGTGCCGATCAGATTGACAGTGCGAAGGCGCAAATTTTTGGCGGCATCGAAATTTGGCCTATGCCTGTTCAAGATTTGTGGTGTCGCGATTCTGGCCCCGCATTTGTGGTGGATGGCAAGGGTAACATTGCCGCCAGTGAATTGAACTTTAACGGGTGGGGCGAAAAACAAAACCACGGGGATGATTCCAAAATCGCCCGCGCTGTTGCAACCAAGCTGGGCTTGCCAATTTTTGAAAACGCCGTGGTGGGCGAGGGTGGTGGCGTTGAGGTTGATGGCGCAGGCACCGCTTTGGCCCATGCCAGTTGCTGGGTGAACGCCAATCGCAATGCAGGCAGCCAAGCCGAAGTTGAAAAAGCCTTGCTAGCCGCATTGGGCGCTGAAAAAATGATTTGGGCGCCCGGCGTGGCGGGGGCCGATATTACGGACTATCACATTGATGCTTTGGCGCGCTTTGTGAAACCGGGGCAGGTTGTTATTCAATTGCCTCAGAAAATTATTGATGGCGATCCGTGGTCTGTCGCTGCTTATGAAACTTACGAAGTTTTGAAAAAGGCAACCGATGCACAAGGGCGCAAGTTGGAAATTGTGGTGTTGCCAGAGCCAATCAATGTGCGTTCTCTGGATGAAGATTTTGTTTCAAGCTATGTGAATTATTATGTGTGCAATGGGGCGGTGATCTCGGCTGAATTTGGTGATGATAAAACGGACGAGGAAGCCCATAAAATTCTATCGCAGCTATATCCAACGCGTAAAATTGTAAGCTTGAACATTGATGCCATCGGTGAATCTGGTGGTGGCATTCATTGTGCAACCCAGCAACAGCCGCTGGCGAAAGCTTAATTTCAGGGTTCTTGATCATGCCGCAATTCAGTTTTAATTTGCGCCACGAAATCAAAAGGGTGCCTGTCTTATGATACTATCTCGCCGTTCGTTATTCACAGCTGCAATGGCCGCGGGGCTTTCAACGGTTGCTGAAGCAAAGCCCGTTCCAGGTGAACCATTTATTGTTGCTGATGATGATGACCAGAAGGTTGAATATCCTTATCGCAAGCAGGTGGTGAGTTTTCCCACACAAGCGTTGCCCGGCACAATTGTGGTGAACCCGGCGCGGCATTGGCTTTATTTGGTGATCACCAATGGCAAGGCCATTCGTTTTGGCATTGGCACGGGCAAATATGGCAACTGGGCAGGCGAAACCGTAGTGGGCCGGATGGAGCAATGGCCCATATGGACGCCCACACCCGATCATTTGAAGCGACGCCCCGATCTTATCAAATATATTGGGGGCATGCCCGGTGGCCTGCAAAACCCGATGGGTGCGCGGGCAATCTATCTCTATGCCCATAATGCTGATACAACATATCGCATCCATGGAACCGATGTGCCTGAACACATTGGCACGAAATCTACGGCGGGGTGTTTTGCAATGTTCAATGCTGATGTGATCTGGCTTTATAATCGTGTGAAGTTGGGAACACGCGTTGTGGTGTTGGCATCATGATACGCCACACCGTTGTGTTCAGTTTGAAACACGCAAATGGCTCAGAAGCCGAAGCATCATTTTTGAAAGACGCTGATGTTCTGGCCACTATTCCCGGCGTTCAAAAATTTGAAAAGCTGCGTCAAACCAGCCCGAAGAATGATTTTCACTTTGGCTTTTCAATGGAGTTTGTAGATCAGGCAGCTTATCAAACCTATAACGATCATCCAAAACATGTGGCCTTCGTGCGTGATCGGTGGATTGCGGAAGTGGCAAAGTTTATGGAAATTGATTACACTGCGTATTGATCTATAACGTGACCTTTTGGTAGTTGCGGCACCACTGTTGATTGAATTTAATTGCCAAGATAGCTCATCAATGCATTCATATCGCCGCCATGGGTGTTGATGACGTTGGTGAATTTGCTGCGCAGGGTTTGGGCCATCCATATACCAGACACGTTTACATCTTCAATACGATAGGCACCCTTCAACCGGAAGGTGATGGAACTGCCACCCTCAAGCTTTGCGCCCACAACCAAGCCACTTGAACCCGGCAAACAAGACGTGATGGTGATGGCAGAGCCTGAAAAATGGCTGGCGTTATCAGCCATAAATTTTCCCATGAAGGCTTTGGCCCGCGCAATATATTTGCTTTCCATACCGGGCTCAAGGTTGCGGCGATAGGGGCCAAGTGCGAACAACGCCAAGCTGCGTAGATCTGCAAATCTTGCTGCGGCTGATGAAAACGCTTGGGGTGTTCCGCTATCTGCAGCACTCATGAATGCATTTCCGGCGCTTTGGATAAATTTTTCGGCCGGGCAACCGCCTGCCTTGGCGGGAACAATAAACACCAACGTGCTGATGATCAGGGTGCTGATGAATTTCAACATTGTCTTCATATTATTCTATCCTGCTGGATTTCCAACCCTTGATGCGCCCCATGCGCAAATGCAAATCTTTGATAGACCATTTGGCGTCCGTCGTTCTGGCCAAGGCATAGGTTTGCTTGCGCAGTTCGCGGATCATGTCATCGCGATCGGTGAGATGTTCAATCTCTTCAAACAAGATTGGTTTGCCCACGCGCACTTTTAGATCTGTGCCGATGCGCCTTGCGGTTTCACGAAACACCAGAGAAAGCCGCAAAGTTAAACTTAAGTGGCTGGCGATTTGGAACAAACGGGAATTCTGGCCCGTGAAATAAACCGGGACAACGGTGGCCTTTGACATGCGGATCATTTTTGCAGTGAAGGGTGCCCAAGGCAAATCCACCGCCATGCCTTTATGGGCTTGTTCAGATGTCGCAACGCCGCCTGCTGGGAAAATTCCAACGGCACCGCCTGCTTTCAAATGATTTTGGGCAATGTGGCGAGAGCTCACATTCGTTTCCCGCGCTTGGCGCGTTGGCGCAAAGGCCACTGGCAACAAATGCTTGGCGGCACCGGGGTCTTGGCACAACACATCATTTGCCAACACTTTCACATCAGGGCGAACCTTCAGCGCCAGCCATGTGAGGGTGATGCCATCGAGCACGCCATAGGGATGGTTGGAGATGAAAACCACAGCGCCATTTTTAGGAACAGCGGCCAAAGCATCAGCATCAAATTCAACATTGATCCGAAGCAGGTTCATTGCGGAATCAAAGAAGCTATCGCCCCGCAATATATTTTCCTGATGGCGCAGATAGAGTTTTTTTAACTTGCGCTGGCCGCCAATCTTTTCAATGGCCTGAATCACCGCGCGCTGAATCAAGGGTTGATCCATCGTCGAATAGGTAAAGCGCAATTTGCGACCAACCACTGCCTGTTCCATCGATTCCAAAGCTCTGGCGTTTGACGAACTGGGTATAGCTGTTATTTGTGGCGTTCCCAAGGAGAAGTTCATGTTCACTCTCTATTCTAGGCCGGGTTCTGGTTCGGCCGCGGTTGAAGCGTTGTTGGCAGAGCTTGATGTGCCGTTTCGGTTTGAAGATGTGCCCGCCGGGCCAGATCGCCGAACGCCCCAGCATTATTTGGCCATCAACCCGCGCGGGGAAATTCCGAGTTTGCAACTGGCTGACAACAGTTTCATGACGGAAAGTGCCGCCATGATGATCTATCTGGCGGATTTATATCCCGAAAAGGGCTTTGCACCCGCGGCATCGGCACCCGACCGCGCCATCTATCTGCGTTGGATGTTGTATTTTGCCACAGCCGTTTATGCGGCAGATTTGCGGTTTTATTATCCAGAGCGTTATATTGCCAATGTTGAACATGCCAAAAGTGTTAAAGCGCAATCGGTTATTGCAATGGAACGTGATTTTCAGATTTTTGCCAATCAATTGGGCAAGGCGAATTTCATTTTGGGAAATAGCTTCAGCGCCGTTGACCTTTATGCGACAATGTTGATCAGCTGGGCGCCCGATGTTGAAGCGTTGTTTGCAAAACATGCCAACTTAAAGGCGTTTTATGGCCGCGTTGCTGCCCGGCCAAAAACCGCTGTGGTTTGGACACGCAATCAAATGCCTTTGGCATGAACGACCTTCGACGCGGATATATTTTTGGGTTCATTGGCGTTGCAATTTTTGCGCTGACTTTGCCCTTCACACGATTGGCCGTGCGTGAATTTGACCCGTTGTTTTTAAGCATCGGCCGAACAGTTTTGGCAGCGGCAGTGGCAATTCCAATTTTAGCCATCAACAAGCAGCCGTGGCCAGATCGGGCAGATTTTTACAAATTGCTTTTTGTTGTGGCGGGCGTGGTGTTTGGGTTTCCGATATTTTCTGCAATCGCTATGCGCACAGCGCCGGCATCCCACAGTGCCGTGGTATTGGGGGCTTTGCCGCTTGCAACGGCATTGATGAGCACAATTTTTGCCGGAGAGCGGCCTTCACCAACATTTTGGTGTTGGAGCATCTTGGGCTCGGCCCTTGTGATTGCATTTGCACTGGTGGATGGCGGGGTTGAATTGCACAGTGCGGACCTCTTGTTGTTCTTGGCCGTTTTGGCGGCGTCGATGGGATATGCGGCGGGCGGCCAACTTTCGCGCAAGCTTGGCGGCTGGCAGGTTATTTGTTGGGCATTGATTGTTGCCTTGCCGATCAGCCTTCCCATTACGCTTTATTTGGCGCGCAATATCACCGGCCAGGAAAGCTTGGTGGGCTGGGGGTGCTTTGCTTACATGAGCTTTATGAGCCAATTGCTTGGATTTTTCGCGTGGAACAAAGGCCTTGCCACAGGCGGTGTCGCCAAGGTGGGGCAGGTGCAATTGTTACAAAGCTTTATCTCGCTGCTAGCAGCAGCGACCATATTGGAGGAAACCATCAGTGCACGGATGATTGTTTTTGCACTGTTGGTTGCGGCCTGTGTTTGGTTTGGCCGCAACGCACAAGTGAAGCGGGCTTAGACTTTCGCATCCTCATAGTCAGAAGGCTTGGTTTCATCAGGTGCCGTATTTGGCACTATGAATGACAAGACAATCGACACGATGAAATTTACCAATACAGAGAACAGGCCAATATAAACTGAAAAGCCTGCTGGCGTTGCCCAAGTTGGCACCCATTTGTCTGGCCCCCAAGCCAGATATATGCCGGTAAGCAAGCCAACGGCCCAGCCGATTAACAGCGGTGTGCCATGAATGCGGCGCGTATAAAGCCCGAAGATGATGGCCGGAAAAATTTGGATCATCACCACGCCACCCAGCAATTGAAAATCAATGGCGAATTTGGTGGGAATGAAAATGATGAATGCCAACGCGCCCAATTTGACAACCAAGGATACAATTTTGGCAATGTCTGATTCTTGTTTGTCGCTCATGTTTGCATCCACAAACGGCCGCCAGATATTGCGTGTGAAGGTGTTGGCCGCACCAATCGACATGATGGCGGCGGGCACCAATGCGCCAATGGCGATAGCGGCAAAAGAAAAGCCCACAAACCAATCGGGGAACATTTTCAAGAAAAGCTGAGGAACGACATCTTGTGGGTTTTTCAAATCAAGGCCAGCCGCGCGGCCCATAAGGCCAAGCAATGCCACCAAGCCCAAAACCAGCGAATAAGCCGGCAATGTCATGGCATTGCGCCTGATTGAACGCGGTGAGTCTGCTGACAAAACGCCTGTTAGTGCATGGGGATACATGAACAATGCCAAGGCGGAACCCAAGGCCAAAGTCATAAACGGCATTACTTGGGCTGGTGCAAGAATAAGCCCCATTGCGCCTTTTACGGGCGGGGTAAGGGCTGCATTGGCGGCGGCTTTTGCTTCAAAGGCTTTGCCTGCTGCGTCGAAGATTGCGCCAAAACCACCCAATTGATAGGGAATAAAAATAACTGCGGCGATGACGAAAACATAAATCATAATGTCTTTTACAAAGGCAATCAGCGCTGGTGCGCGAAGGCCGCTTGTATAAGTGTAAAGCGCCAAGATGATGAATGCGATGGTGAGTGGCGCATGGGCCAAGATGCCGTCGCTTTGAAAGCCCAAGGCCTGAATAACTTTTTCCATGCCCACCAACTGCAACGCAATATAGGGCATGGTGGCCAAAATGCCGGTTATGGCCACCGCAAATTCTAAGCCTTTGTTGCCAAAGCGCCCCAAAGCAAAATCACCCGCGGTAACATAACCATGATGGGCCGAAACATTCCACAATCGCGGCATGATCAAATAAATCAGCGGATAAATAAGAACGGTATAGGGCACGGCAAAGAACCCATAAGCGCCGATGGCATAGACCAAAGCTGGAACCGCAATAACTGTATAGGCCGTGTAAAGATCGCCACCCAAAAGAAACCAAGTAATCCATGGGCCAAATTGGCGCCCACCCAAGCCCCATTCATCAAGCTTGGATAAATCGCCCGCTTTCCACTGGGCCGCCATAAAACCCATGACGGTGACTAAGGCGAAAAATGCCACGAAAACGATGGTTGCAGTAACGTTGATGCCGCTCATTTTGCACCAGCCACTTTATCGGCTGCATAAATGAACAGCGTTGACACCGGCACAAGCGCCAAGTTGAACCAATAGAAAAAGGGAAAGCCAAACAATGTTGGGGTGAGAGAATTATAAAACGGAACAGCCAGCGCCAAAAGGCACGGAATGGCCAATAACAGATATTTCATTTTCCCCTCCCAAGGATCGTTCGCCACGTTTCTGGCGATTAGTAACAAGGATAGGCGAGGAATCAGTTGAATGGCAAGGTGTGGCCCATTCGAATTGTTCTATTCGATGGTTTCACTGTCATAATTATCAACGATCGAAAATACCCTTGATCTTCCGCGCAAGCTTTTGGGACCTTGGTTGAGGATTTTAATTTTGCGTTCGTGTTTGGTTTTGCGACCAGACACGCGTTCACGCCAAACTTTGAAACTGCCGCGCTTCAAGTTTTGCCGCATCAAAGCAATAACTTCACCTTCTGATAGGCCAATATCATGCTGTATTTTGTCAAAAGACACGTCGTCGGCCCAGGCAAGGGCAATGATTTCACTGATGGCAGCGTCAGACAATTTTGTTTTCATTTTTGATTTACGCAATTGGCACGTAAGCGTATCAGTTTTTGATTGGCATTTTTAATGGCAATAAGGCCCGCCAGATCTTTCTTTCTGCAAGTCTAAATGAATGTGGTTGCGGTGTTCAAAATCTGAACCGGGGCCCAACACAGTGTGGAACGGGCCACAGGCTTGGCCGCGAATGGTGCGCAAAAATTGCTGGTCTTGTGATTGGCCATAATAATCACGAACGACAATAATTTCACGACCATCATTCGCAAGTTCTTGCTTCTGTGAAGATGAGAAGTGATTATTTTAGCAGGCCGCAAGCTTTTTGGATAATGTCGAGCGCCGGAACCACCACATTCCGGTTTTCTGCGCTGTAGGCGTTGACCACGAAATCTTGGTCACAATCGCGGCCCGTCTTTGTGCTGGCTGGATCGAGTGCTACTGTCTCGTGGCAGACCCAGTCTTGGCCTGCTAAAATCACCGTGTTCATCGTGGGATCGTTCGCCGGCACCGTCTTGCCCGGAAAATTGTCAGGGCTTCGGAACAGATAGCTGACTTTTGTGATTTTATGAAAATCAAACACGCCCGTAACCATTTCTGCCCAGATGGCCTTTTGGGTTTGATGAAAACCCATGATTTCAGAAACGCAGGGGTCAACAGTTGACGACTTCAACCGAGTGAAGAATTTGTAGTCTCCAGTCACATCCTGATCTGCTAGGCCAACCCCATCGAACGAACCGAACCCTGACATTGGGTGTTCTGAAACGATAGCGCCAACGGCTTGCAACACTTCACCGCCCACCCCAGCGCATTTTTCGTGGCCTGCAGCAGTACCCAAACTCTGAACACAGGCCAGTGTTTGGGGATTGGGGTTTGAATCTTGAGATGTGGAAACTACTGGAGCGGCGGGTGTGAACTTGCCCGCCGTGTCGAATGCCTTAAGATAGGCCGTTAAGGCTGTAATCGTGCTTTCATCCTTTATACCTGCAAAACTCATTTTTGTGCCAGGCAGAACCGCGCGTGGATTTGTCATGAACTTGCTGAAGGTATTATCATCCCAGACGATGCCAGCGTTCTTGAGCGCATCAGAATAGGCAAACCCCTCCACCGAACCCGCCTTGCGTCCGAACAATCCGTTTAGCGGCGGGCCAACTTTGGATCTGGCCGCTTCGCCAACATCATGACAAGCCCCACAGACCTTAAACGCCTTTTGGCCCGCATCTAAGGTTTGCGCGAAAGTTGCCGTTGGCACGAGTAAAAGAATGATCAGTAAGAACACTCGCATAGAAAGCTTCCCTAACATGAACCTGTTTGTGGCCAATAAATACGCAACATCTCAGGGAGGTGTTGCAGTCATAAAGAAACTTCCATCGAAATGGGTGTTTGCGCCACAGTCGGGGGGTTGATTGCTTCCATCCTTGCCAACACCGCTTTGGGAAACAATGAGTTGATCGCCGCTGCGGCTGAAGGAAAAGGTAAATCCCGTCGGTTTGTCGTTTTCATCCGTGTCGATCAGCTTTAACTGTTTGCCAATTTTTGTTGTGCCGCCAATTTCACAATTATTACCTGATGTTGGATTGGCAATCTGCCCCCCGATTTCGACCTTGTTTTTGCCGGAAGTTTTTATATCCACACTGCCTTCAAGGTTTTTCCAAGTTCCGATGAAGCCTGATTTGGCGGCACGGATGCTTTTGAGCAAGGTTGCCCGATCACGCATTGTTTCACCTAAATCGAAATTTTGCTTATCCTTGGCAACGCCATCATTGAACTCAGCAATCTTATCCCTCGTTTGGATGAAATACTGTTGATCTTCTTTCAAGGTTTTCTGTGCTTTGGCATCTAACACTTTCAACGCAGCAGCAAAGCCACTGGCAATGCTTACGTCAGCTTCAGCGAGGGCAGGGTCAGCGCAAATATCCTTCTCGGCCAAACTCTTGGCGTTGGCGCAGTCGAAAGAGGGCCGAACCGTCTCTGCCCAAGAATTTGCGGGAAGCAATAGGAACATTGAGATCGTCAATGGTATCGCTTTGAAAAGTAAGTTTCGATTGGCTAGATATCGACTTTCTTTCGGCACGGCACCTTTTCGCATCTCAATCTCCTATAAGGATTGTGACATGCTATGGACTATTAACAAAATTCTGGTCTTATACAATACTGATCAAGTTCAAGCTTCTTGATCTAGTGGCAATAAGGCCCGCCTGATCTTTCTTTCTGTAAATCCAAATGAATATGGTCGCGGTGGCTTTCGTCTGAACCGGGGCCCAACACGGTGTGGAACGGGCCACAGGCTTGGGCCCTGATGGTGCGCAGGAATTGTTGATCTTGGGCTTGGCCATAATAATCACGAACGACAATAATTTCTCGACCGTTGGCCAATGTAAAGCCAGCCAGATCAATGGCATTGCCAAAGCCATGTTCAGACAATTTTGCGCCGTGTACGTTGTTGCGCGGGCGGCAAGCATAAGATGCAGCAACTTTGAAGCTGACAACGGGTGAGCCATAGATTTGGCGGGCGGCCGGTTGCACAGATTGGGCGATCCACAGGTTCAACGTATCGGCAATTCCGCAGGTGATTGTAGCAGGCTGGCTGAAATTGATATTGGCCACGCTGAACACACGATAGCCATTGGTAACGCTGCAGCCATTGCCTTCTTGAAAATCACGAATGGGCTCGGCTTGGCCGAAGCTTTGCGGATCAACCTGGCAAGATGGAGGAGGGGCTGAAACCCCATCCAAGGTGAAGGCGGCATCGCGTCTTCCACCCGAACATGCACTGAGCATCGTGATGGTTGTCACCACGATTGCACACTTGGCTAATAGATTCATTGCCGCGCTAGCGCGACAAGCAGAGCATCCACACTGCCATTGTTTTTGGCGATGTATGAGGTGAAAATACTTTTTTCTTGGCTGGTCATCGAGAAGCCCAAGAACTTGGCGTCGATTACTTTATATGTGCCACCAATCCAGCCCAGTTTCCATGTTACAGTGTAGGTTTGGCCAGCCATCATGAACACTTTGGTTTCCACAAAGACATTTTTTTCAGAGTCGACGGTGGCTTGACCAATTTCATATTTGGCAACGGGATAGCTGTGGCCCTGATCGGCAAAATATCGCGATATGAAACGCGCCACGCCATGATGATATCTTGCGGTTTGGCCGCTGGGCAATTCATAATTTCCCAATGAACTATCCGCAATGCCTTCAATATCGGCATAACGCTGCACCACACGCATGAATGCTGAAACTGTTCCTTGGCGGTGGGCGTGAAGCAATTCCTTGGCCACTTCGTCCATGAAGGCGATTGATGGGTGGTCAGATGCCATGGCACGGCTGGCCAAAGGCAAAGCTGCGCTGGCTATCATCAAGCGAAAAATACTGCGGCGTGAAATCATGGCGTTAACTTTCAGCCGTTTATGGTTAATCTTTGGTAAAAATCTACCAAGTTTCTGCTTCACGCAGCTTATCATAAAGTGCGGTAAAGTCGCCTTTTGATTTGTGCAGCGTTTCTTCAAACAGTTTTTTCATGGCAATGGAAAGCCAAACACCTTTAACATTCAAGTCTGCGATATGAAAGGCCCCGCCGTCGCCGATAACACGCCAGCGCAACTGTTCGCCGCTGCCGACGATGGACGAATCAACGGTGATGAATTTTCCACTTTCGGAGGAGCCTGATATCTTTAGGTCTGAACCTTGGAAGTCTTGCACATACCACACGAACAACGCTGCGGCATAGTTTGATACAAGTTCATAAAACATTGCCTTGTCGCCTGCGGGCAAATCTTTGCGCGCCATGCCAAGGGCGAAATTGGCAACGCCCGGAATGTTGATATAACGATTGAAAAGGCCAGCAAAACGCCGCTGTAAACCCTTATCGCCGCGTTTGCCGCCATTGGCCAAACCAACAACTTCCATGCCCAGTTTGTGCACATAATCTTCGGCGGGCACCTTGGCAAAAGCCGGATTGCAAAGTGCGGTAACAGCTAACATATTTGCAGAAGCAATAAGAAAAGTGCGGCGCGTCGTCATTTTTAACCTTTTGGTTCGTTTTTGCAGATCGTATATTCAGGAAAGACTATGGCAATGTGAAGATGTTTTGATAAAAATCAAGATCGCAGGCAAATTATTGTTATTTCCGACGTTCTGCAGCAATATTCGAAGCATGTTGCAAACTATATAAAGATATGTTTATATAGATTATGGAAGAACTTTTGGCCGGTTTGAAATCTGTGGCAGAGAC
>JAYUHQ010000180.1:0-4633 GCA_043766895.1 Aestuariivirga sp. | reverse complement strand
CTTTCACTTTTCGCCTGGGGCGAGATAAACCGCCGCCGAACCCAAGCCGCCTATGACGCAGCAACAACCGCGGCCAATTCATTGGTTGATGATTTGGCTATTGCGTTTAAAGATAAACCCGGCGTTCCACCCGGACTTACCGCCACAGTTTTAGAAAACGCTATTAATATTCAAGACACATTGGTGTCGGCAGGTGCTTCCAATGGCGATGTCAAAGAGGGCGAGATAAGTGCTTTGAATGAGTTGATTGATGTACTTTTGGTCGAGGGTAGTACCGAAAAAGCATTAACCTATGCTGAAAAAGCAGAACAAATAGCTGGCGCAGTTGCCAAAGCAAAACCAACTGATCAAGTCTCTCAGACCAATTACGCTATCATTCTACGCAAGCTGGGCGAAGTGCATGGCAATATGGGCCATGACAAAGAGGCTGAAGCTTTTTTGCAGCAGGCCTTGCAAATCAATGAGAAATTATTGGCCGATCAGCCCGATGAAAACAAACTGAAAATCCATACCGCATATGGCTATGGCAGTTTGGGCAACCAATATAAGAATGAGGGAAAACGCGCCGAAGCAGAAGCTGCTTTTCGTAAACAGACAGCCTATTTCGAGGCCCTTGCATCCAAGGTTAATGTGAACATCAAAACCAATCAAGATACTCAATCAGATTTAGCGGCATCTTACGAACAACTTGGAACATTGCTGCGTGGAGACCCTAGCGACGAGGCAAAACACAAAGAAGCCATCGGTTATTTGCGGAAGGACGTTGCAATTAGTGAAATCCTGGCAAAAGAAAGACAAGACAGCGTTAATGCGCAAAATGGTTTAAGTTTGTCATATTCCAATTTGGCCCAAGCTTTGATTGTGAGCAATCAAAACGCCGAAGCCGAACTCATTTTGAAAAAATTTCTTTCGGTTACGACAATATTGGCCAATGCAAATCCTCTGCGTGATGATGTGCAGCAAACTCTCTCACTGGCCAATAATCAGATCGGTAATTTCTATCACATGCAAGGCAAAGACGATTTGGCTGCACCTTATTTTGCTGCTGATTTGAGCGCCTCTCGTACACTTGCAGAATCTGACTCGACGAATGCCAATAAGCAATTGGATTTGGCCAAAAGTCTTTATCTAGAAGCAACAATAAACGTTGATCCACGTAAGAATTTAGAAGAGGCATCCACTATTTTAGCCGAATTGGCAAAAGCCAATAAACTTAATCCCGATGAAGCGGCAATGGTTCAAAATATCGACGAATTGAAGGCCAAACTTCCCGCGCAATAATCACACATCCGCCCAGATTACAGCAAAGAAAGGTCGAAGTTCATTCCTATTCACCACTTCAAGCAAAAACAGGATGAAACAACGGTGTTTACAACAATGGCAATGATCCTTTCTTTGGCGGGCACAAGTTGGGCCATGCCTGATCAACCCAAACAGTTTATTGAGTTCAAACCGTTGCAAGTTTCAGGCAATGCCGGATGCAACCATTTCAACGGGCGTTATGACCAAACCGGCCCCACAGTGGAAATGGGCCGGTTGGCCACAACGCGCATGGCCTGCAAACAAGGCATAATGATTGAAGAAGCCAAGTTTTTACACAGTTTGGAAAACAGCAAATCTTTCGAGATCGCCGGCCAAACGCTTCTTCTTAAAAATGCCAATGGCGATATTGTATTAAAGCTCAACCGCAAAGATGTTGGTTGAAGACCCAGAAGTTAACTCCTATAAAAATTGCAAACCTAAATCAGGAAACGACGGCGATGAAAAAATTTATTCTTGCGGGCTTGGCACTTGCCCTATGCACCACCATGGGTTTTGCGACAGATCAAAAAAAGCCAACGCAAGCCATCAACAGCGATATGATTGTGGGCGGCAAAACCGCTGATGCCAACAAATGGCCATGGCAGGTGCGCATCGAAGGTGAATTTCTCTGCGGCGGAAGTTTGATCAGCACCAATTGGGTGTTGACTGCGGCCCATTGTTTTCCGGGCTCCCTCGAAGGCAAAGTTGGCTATGGCAGCAGCAAAGTAGACCAATTGAAATGGGTGAACATTGAAAAAGTGATCGTTCATCAAGCCTATAACGGCGACACCCATGAAAATGACATTGCGCTCGTTAAATTAGCAGAGCCCGTGGAATATGGCCAAGGCGTTGCCCGTGCAACATTGGGCACGCCGCAGTTTTATGAAACCTTGCCCGGTAAAAAAGCCACCGTTACCGGTTGGGGCTATACGGTGGATCGTGAAGCATTCGAGAAAGCCTTTCCTGACACTGAAATTTCGCAAGAATTTTTAGCGCCCAACGATTTGCAGGAAGTTGAAGTGCCCATTCAAAACCTTGAAAAATGCCGCGCCAATTATGTCAAAGGCACGGGCCATTATGTGCCAGATGGCCAGCTGTGCGCCGGTTTAAAAGTGGGCGGCAAAGATTCTTGCCAAGGCGATTCCGGCGGGCCTTTGGTTGTGCCCACCACCAACAGCCCTTCAGGCTTTGCCCAGGTTGGCATTGTGTCTTGGGGTGTGGGCTGCGCCCAACCATCGTTGTTTGGCGCATACACCCGCGTTGATTATTATAATGATTGGATTAAGAAAACCGTTTCTGAAAACCAATAATCATGCTCACCATCACAATTGATCCGTCGCTTGCCGCAATTGCAGGCGACACTGCCAAAGTGTTTGATGAAACTGTAAGCCTCATCCGCTTTGGCCGCGCCATGGATTGTGAAGTTCGCTTTGCCGCCAGCGACGACAGGTTGGGCCGCAACCATTTTGAATTGCGCCGCGTGGCGGGCGGATATAATTTGCTAACAGATCGCCAACACCCAGTTTTTATGAACGGCGCGCGCGTGGTGGGCGATGAAGCCATCACCGCTGAAACAGAACTGCGTTTGGTCGATGCCCATGGCCCCGCAATCAGGCTAAGCTTCAACGAAGATGCCAAGGGACTGGTCACAGATCCACATTTCAAAAACGACAGCGGAACCGTGCAAGGCACGCTAGGAATAATAAAAAAATCTGTGGCGGTTTTGGCCTTAGCCGCCATCGTTGGTGCAGGCTTTATGGGCTGGCAAGCACACCGTCAAAACCAAATTGAACAAAGTTTTCTGAATGAAACTTCAGCGCTTCAACAGAAACTAGCAACGGCACCCGCCATGGCCGATTGGGCGCAAATTTATGCGCGCATCAAGCCATCAGTCTATCAAGTGGCGCTGATGGCCAATGATGGCACAGCCCCGCAGGTTGAAGGCACAGCCTTTGTAAACACTGCCCACAGCGTCATCAGCAATGCCCATGTGGCAGCCTTGCTTTTACAACGCGCCAACAATCAAAAATTGGTTTTGCTGTCTTCCGATCAAACCCAAGCGCCCATCACCATTGTGGATGTAAAAATCCATCCCGCATATCAGGCCTTCAAAGATGTTGTGGCCGAAACCACAAAAATGACCGGCCATGAAATCAACCCGCAAGGCAGCTATGATGTGGCCGAGCTGTTGGTTGATCCATCAGCCACTTTGGCCCCGCCCTTGCCCATTGCATCAGCTGATAAATTGAATGCCATGCGCGTGGGCGATGCCATGGCCTATGTGGGCTATCCCGCCAATTTCGCCGTTAACAAAAGCGTGCAGCAATTGCGCATTGGCTATGTCAGCGGCGCCACCGATTTTATGGGAACAGCCCAAGCCCAAGGCGGCCAATTGATTTATCACACCGCGCCAGCCGAGGGCGGCACCAGCGGCAGCCCTATTGTAAATGAACAAGGCGAAGTGATTGCGGTTCATTCTGGGGGCGAGCGGCGTTTTCTGGGTGAAGCGCAAGTTGTTTCGGGCTCTGGCACATTTTATGCCCAAAGTGCCAGCCTGATTGGCGATATTGAAAACGGTTGGACAGATGCAAAATTAAAATCTGCAACGCAGGAATGGCAAAATGATGCGTTGTTTTTAGCCAGGCGCAACGAGCTTTGGGCCCTGTTGCAAACTTATAAGGATTCAGGATCATTTGATCGGTTTGACACGCCACCCAGCTTTGAAGCCCAAGCAAAATTGTCAGTCGGCCAAACCCGCAGCACTGATGGCGAGACAATTTTAAAGTGGAGCGCCAAAAGCCCCGGCACTTATATGGCGTTTGTTTTGCCTGAAAAAAATGAAAAGCTGAACATGCGATTAAAAACCGGCGATGTGGTTTTACAATCACCGATTTATGTGGATGCAGCACCCATGGCGGTTTTTAAAATAGATGATAATGCTGAAATTACGTTCGCCATCAGTGGCAAACCCAACCAAAGCTATTGGCTGCAAGTGATCAAGTTGCAAGACCATTCAAAGCGGGCGCAATAGCTTTAAAATTGTTTTTCGAACATCATTATTAAAAGGCAACAGCGCGGCTTTCAGTGCGGGTGAAACTTGCACCAAATCAAAAATGCTGTTCTGGCGTTCGGGCAAAACACCGCCGCAACATTCAATCATCACCAACCCCAAGGCATAATCATCACACCAAGTTGTCTTGGCAAAATATGCGGGCCACGCGGGTGCGGCATAGCGCGGCGTTGCACCCAGCACTTTTGCTTTGCCGCTTTGTGCCAACCCAAAATCAACCAGCGTCACTTGGCCTTGATCATTCACAATCACATTTTCAGG
>JAYUHQ010000179.1:0-1676 GCA_043766895.1 Aestuariivirga sp. | reverse complement strand
CCGATTGAGCGGCAGCCGCGCCATCCTGGCCGCCTCCTCCCATGGATCGACATCCTGACGCGCCAGCAGCGACAGCATCCTCAGTTCAATGCCATTCTTGTCTTCCCCAATCGGCGAAAACAGGAAGGCATCAAACTCGGATTTGAAGTTCATAACCAAAGCAGAACGCGTCATTTGAAAAATCCCTTGGCCATCAGTTCTATGCCGCTTGCCTCGCCTGTTCGGCCTGCATTGCCTTTTCGCCTTGTGACGCAAAGTCCAGAAGGTTCAGGTGGGGTTGAATGACCGGCATGTAGCTGACGGTAATGGTTCCAGGCGTCATGCTGCGAAGGCCCGCGCCCCAGAAGTTGCCAGAATTCACGACAACTGGCAAAACCAATACATCAAAAGTCCGGTAGAGAATTTCAAGGCTCGTCGCTGTTTCATGTGGGTAGGGCTGCAACCCTAGGTTAGGTCTATCGCATTTGGTTGGCAGGCGCTATCAGTTTTGGATGCGTGACATTGATCTTTTTCAGCTGGCCCTTGGCCTCTCCTCCCCCTGGCGGGTTTCCCGGACGGCGTTTGACGCTGGAGCCAAGCAACTGGATATCCAGATTGATTTTGCGCGCGGGAGCCGTTTCAGCTGCAAGGAATGCGGTGCCGAAGGTTGTCCGGTGCATGACGTCAGTGAAAAGCAATGGCGCCACCTGAACTTTTTTGAGCATACGACAATATTGAGCGCAAGGGTGCCGCGCAGCAAGTGCGACCAATGCGGCGTTAAACAAGTTGCTTTGCCCTGGGCGCGGGATGGGTCCGGATTTACACTTTTATTCGAGGCGTTTGTGCTTGCCTTGGTCAAGGCCATGCCGGTGGCCAATGCCGCCGCCATCATGGGCGAACATGACACCCGCATTTGGCGCATCCTTGATCATTATGTCACGCAAGCTGTTGATGCGCTTGACCTTTCTGAAGTGACGCAAATCGCCGCCGATGAAACGTCGGCACGGCGCGGACATGATTATATCAGCCTGTTTGTCGATCTGGCCCGCCGCAAGGTGGTTTTTGTCACCGATGGCAAAGATGCGGCGACGGTGGCGGCCTTTGCAAAATTTCTGGAAGAACATGGCGGGAGCAAAGACAAGATTACCGATGCCTCCATTGACATGGGCGCTGCATTCATATCGGGAGTCAAATCGAATTTTCCGAATGCCAAGATCACATTCGACAAATTTCATGTCATCAAGCTGGTTAATGAAGCTGTTGACGAGGTTCGGCGGGGCGAGGCCAAAAACAATGACTGGATCAAGGGCACGCGCCATCTGTGGCTGAAAAACCTGACCAATCTCGACGAGGGCGAGAAACGCGAACTCGTCAAGCTCGAGACCGCCAATCTGGATACCATGCAGGCTTGGCAGATGCGTTTGAATTTGCAGGAGATATTTAAAATGCCGACCGTTGCCTCCGCCCGCAAGCTGCTGACTTTGTGGAACACCTGGGTCCAGGTCTCGGACCTGAAGCCGATGAAAAAAGTTGCAAAGACCATTATGGAAAAAGCCGACGACATCTTGCGCGCAATTGCCAGCAAAATTTCAAACGGCCTGCTGGAAGCCATCAACGGCAACGTCCAGGCAGCCAAACGCAAGGCCAAGGGATATCGGACAAAACACAACCTGAAGTTGATCGTCTACCTCATAGCC
>JAYUHQ010000178.1:0-12173 GCA_043766895.1 Aestuariivirga sp. | reverse complement strand
GGCGGATGACTTGGTTTTCATTTTGGGCATTTTGCTTTATCCTAATAGCGTTAAACATCGCCGCCATGGCATGCCCTTACACAGGCCAGGCGACTTCATCTTCTCAAGCATGTTGGGAAGTTCCGTGGGATAAAGCAGATATTAGCGGGGGTTGCAAGTGTTGGGCATTAAAATGCCCCCCTCAGCTGGCGAGAGGGGCAAAGATTGGCTTTCTTCTGGCAACAGGTTTTGCCTATTATGGCCCAAACGCTCTAATTCCCAGTGTAGATCGCACGAGATGGGCAAATTGATCAGACCCAGCAACTGGGGCCTGGTTAAACCAATATCGCGCAATTGATAATCGCTCATCTTGGTCAGCGTTTTTAAATCTTTACGGGTTCGCCAATTGCTGACGCGACGCACCCAAGTGCTCAATCGGCCAAAAGCGGCTCGGGATTGGGCTTCGTGGATGATATAGTCGCGCATAACAAACTCCTATTGTATTGATTGTATCAGTGATTATTCACTTGATTTGATCGTTATATTGATACAATATTCGATCAATTCTAACAATTGAAACATTTTACTCATGACAATTTGGGCCCCTACACTTGATCGTTCCAAGCCATTGTATCTGGCGATTGCTGATGCAATGACCTCTGATGTGCAAAGCGGCCTGCTTGCCGCGGGCGACAGGTTGCCACCACAGCGTGATTTGGCGTGGAAGCTTGGTGTAACTTTGGGCACAGTAACGCGGGCCTATGCTGAAGCGGAATCGCGTGGATTGTTATCAGGCGAAGTTGGGCGGGGCAGTTTTGTAAAATCTGAATCGCGGGTTTTGCCCATTGATGGGCTTCCGGCTGATCAAAATGATGTGGTAGATTTAAGCCACGCCATTCCGCCGCCTGTTATCACCGCACAAGAATTTGATCATGCACTCACCGCCATTATGCGAGACCCGCGCAAACTTGGCCTGTTGGATTATGCCCCGCCGGAAGGCTTTGCCCAACATCGCACCATGGCGGTTGATTGGCTGAAACGCAGCGGCATTGTGGCCCAAGAAAAAGATGTGTTCGTGACAGCGGGCGCTCAATTGGGCTTGCTTACAACCTTACAAGCCATTGCTGAACCCGGCGAAAAAGTGATGGCCGAAACCATCAATTATGCCTTGCTGCGTTCCACGTTTAAAAATGCCCATCTTGAACCGTTATGCCTGCCCCAAGATCATGATGGGTTGTTGCCTGATGCCTTTGAAAAGGCCGCGGCGGCAAAGCTTTCGCGCATTCTTTATTTGGTGCCCACCTTACAAAACCCAACAACAAATACCATCAGTCGCAACCGGCGCGACGAAATCGTGGCCATTGCCCGCAAACATGATGTGACCATTGTTGAAGATGATATTTTCCGGCTGTTGGATGAACGTGTGCAAGCGCCCACCTTTTATTCTTTGGCACCTGAGCGCACCATTCACATCACTGGATTGTCCAAAACCTTGGCGCCGGGTTTGCGTTTGGGTTTTGTGTTGACGCCCGAAGGCCAAGATCGTTTGTTGCGCAATCATTTGCGTTCCATGTCGCCGCGAAGCGTTGGCGTGATGGGTGAAATGGCACGCTATTGGATTTCTTCGGGCAAGGCCGATGACATTTTGGTACGCATCCGGGCTGAACTGGCACGCCGCCGCGCAGCATTTATGGATGTTTTCCAAGATTTTAATTATCGCTGTGAGCCTGGCGCACCTTTTGCTTGGCTTGAACTTCCGCACCATTGGACAGCCAATCGTTTTGCAGCAGCGCTGCGCTCTGGCCACATTGGCGTTTCCTCAGGCAACGCATTTGACTTGAGCGTTAAACGCGAAGGCGCACAACATATTCGCATTTGTTTTGGCAGCCCGCAGGTGAACTGGCGGCCCACCACAACATTTGAGGCGATCAAAACATTGGCGCTTGAACATGAAGATGATCATTATTCGCCAGTGGCCTGACACTGCCTTTCAGCTTTTATTTAATTTTGGCTTCAAGCCATCATCATAATTCGCCGCCACCAATTTCATCATGGCTTGGCGCAAGTGTTCAACCCCTTCAGCGCCCAGAATTTGCGCAAATTCGTGTTCAACCAAACCAATTTGATTGGCTGCCGTGCCACGGGCAAGAACGCCGCGCTTGGTCAATGCCACCAGTTTGTCGCGATTGTTGCCGGGTGTGGCTTCAAGGGCCACAACGCCCAAATCAACCAGCCGACGCACGGATTTTTGAACAGATTGACGCGTGATCTGCAACTCTCTGGCAATGTGGGAAATGGTGTTGCACGCGCGTGCTGCGGTTACAAAAACCCGCACATCGGACGAACGTACTTTTTCATAAGGCGTGCCTTTGCGCAGCTCCCCAAGCTTCTGATCAATGATCAGGCCTAAAAAGTAAATCAAGGTTCGCAAATTTTCGCACGCTGGTCCCTGCGAGGTATTGTCAATCATGGCTCACAATAATCGACCCATGCTGCAAACGCAAGACCGCATACCCAGATGTATTGTCAGCTTTAGTTGACAAAATGACATCCAACATCCACATCGTGTTTGTCAACGTAAGTTGTCACATACCGGGCCGCAATGCTCCCCCAGCACGGTGGAGTGGCAGCCCATGCCAAGCCACCATTTTATTGTTCGGTATGGCCCGCTTCAAGGCGCCAATGGTGCTTTGGAGCGGGAAAATTACCGATAGGCGCTGAGCTGGCGGCTTTAATTTCCGTCAAGAAGTTTGGCTAAATCTTTGCGCAAATCAATCAACATCGCGTCGGCCATTGACGCATGGCCTTCGGCCGTGGGGTGCATGGCGCCCACCGTTTCAGCAAAATTCTGTTGCGAGGCTGTCTCATCAACCACGCCAAACCGATCAACCACCTTTTGATTGATTATCACATACGCATCATTGATGGTGCGCACCCAGCGCTGGCGCAGCGCATAAGGATAATTCTGTTTGGATGGATCATAGGGGCGCCAGCCTGTGCCTTGCCCAAAAATGCCAGATTGGCAACTTTGCGTTGGTCGCGAAGCTTTGCCCCAACAGGGCACAATCAAGCTTTCGGCGGGGTCATCCAATCGATCAGGCCTTTGGGCGCAAAAGCCATGGCCGCGAAACGGCCTATCGGCGTAAGCCCGGCCTGCATAAGTCCAACCATTGGCCTCGGCCAGCTCACCCATGCGCCGGTGTAAAACATCAAGTTCTGCATGGGCCGCATCAAGCTTGTCTTGGCGCACAACCAACCACGTGGCAAAGCGGTCAAGCGATTGGTTGGCGGCAAACTGATCTTCGTTTTGGCCAGAATCCGTCATGCCCCTACAGGTCTGGCCTTTTTCATCGACCAGAATATCCGGATAGGCCGTTAAAATCACCCGTGATGGATCATAACTTAAAGCATCATTGGCCAGTGGCATGGATTTTTCCAACTGCCGGGCCAGATGTTGATAAGCAGTGGGCAAAAGTGATGTCATATTCGCGGCAAACTGATCAGGTGATACGGTTGCCCCCAACCAGCCAGCAAGTTTGGTCAAAGGGCCCGCGCGCAAGGTTGCCCAGCTGACAAGATTGGCAAAACCAATATCGTTGCCGCCAACGGAGACAAAAACAAAATCAACCGTGCGTTTGAATTGTTGGCCCGGGCAAGCCCATAAACCATTTTCCATTTGCGGCTCAACCTTGCACATTTCGGCTAAAAACCGCGCCATTTGCGCATCGCGCTTGCTGCCAGAATTGGGCTGGCTGCGGGCTTGGCCATCACGATTGACCACCTCAACATAGGTTTGTGGTCCGATGATGCCCTTATCAACCGCCGCACCTGAACAAGAATATCCCAAATAAGTCACGGCCGAATGTTGGTTTTCAATGCCGATCTGAAGGGCCGCGCGCATTTGATATGAATACATTGAGCGATGGCAAAGTTGATCAAGCCATTGCGCCGAGCCGCCAGCATCGGTGCGCTTGCGCGTGGGATAAAGATTTTGGCTGCGGTGAATGGGGTCTAACGTCACTGGCGTGTCTGGGTTTCCTTCACCAGAAGCAAAACTATCGCCCAATCCCACAATCATCAAATCTTTCACATGGGCCTCAATGCTGATCGGGCGCTCGCCATCGACATTGACTGAAATTGTTGCCCCATCAGGATAAGGAATTGTGGCGCGAATGGTTTCATCGCAGGGGGCTGGTTGATCTGGATTATTGCCCACATGCCAATGGCAGGTATATTCAGAAACGAGCTTGCCGCCGTTTAATGCATTCAACCCAATTTCAATTTCATGGCCTTGCGGGTTGATATAGGCATCAAGCCCACCGCAGGCTGAATGAACCCGCTTTTTCTTGTCATAACAGGTTTCTTCAGAAGCCTGTGCTGCCCAGCCTTGCCAATCAAATTTGGTGCGCAACAAGTTGGTGAATGGAATGCGCCTGTCATTCAGAACATGCTCGGTGCCCAGCACCGAACTGTTATAATAAAACATCTCATTGTCTTGGGTTGTGCTGGCGCGATTGTTCACGTGTTGGCCATATTGCCGCCACGCCTGTTCTTGGGCATTGAACAAGTGTTCATCGCGGAAAAAACGAAAGCGATTAACAACTTTCCACGTAATTTGAACGTTGTTGGTTGTTAAAACATCGGCGCGGGCCTGTGTCAGGCCCGCTGCCAAAATAAAAATAACCGCTAAAATAAACCGTCCAAACATTTATCACTCCAAATTCAAGGGCGAGTGATTACACCGTATTGTGTCATTTTAATGGTCTAATAGGAATTTTATTTTTGCGCCTTTGGCGACATGATCATGATGATTTGGCGGCCTTCAAAACGCGGTTCCATTTCAACTTTGGCAATTTCACCCATATCGGTTTTAACCTTGGCCAAAAGCTTGTGGCCCAGTTCTTGATGGTCCATTTCACGACCACGAAAACGCAACGTAACTTTTACCTTATCGCCTTCATCAAAAAACCGGCGCGCGGCTTTCATTTTAACATCATAATCATGATCATCAATCATCGGGCGCAGTTTAATTTCTTTAATTTCGATCACACGCTGTTTTTTGCGCGCTTCGGCAAGCCGTTTTTGTTCTTGGAATTTGAACTTGCCGTAATCGAGAATTTTAGCAACGGGCGGTTTTGCATCGGGTGAAATTTCAACCAGATCAAGATTGGCTTCTTCAGCCATAATCAAGGCTTGTCTGGTGGGTACTACGCCCACATTATTGCCCTCAGCATCAATCAAGCGCACTTCGCGGCTGTCGATGCGATGATTGATTTTATGGGCTTCTTCTTTTTGGGCGGGCGCATTGGCCTGGCGCACCGGGGCGGGCTTTCTTGGAGGAATGCTCAAGTAAGTTTAGTCTCCTGTGTTCGGGGGCTTATCGCTGCTTGCGAATCCGGCCGCCCTTGATTAGCGAAGTGGGTTTAGACAGCGAAATTGGCCTCTTCGTCAAGCCTTCTCGCAGAAAAACAGGAATGGTGGGCGCAATGGCACAGTTTCAGGTCGATCAAGGGTTAAGCGGTTATAAGCTGGCTTTTGTCCAAGATGGTGGCGTTGATGAAATTGGCCGCTGTGGTTTTATGTTTTTGGGCGGCTTTAAATCCGACATGAGCGGCAAAAAGGCCGAAGCTTTGGCCGAATTGGGGCGCTCGACAAGGCGGATGACCTTGCGGTTTGATTATTCAGGCCACGGCCAATCTTCCGGAAAATTTACCGAAGGCACCATTAGCCAATGGCTTGAGCAAACCACGCATATGTTTTTAAGCCATACCAAGTCAAAGCGTGTCATCGTGGGATCATCGATGGGGGGGTGGTTGGCCTTGTTGCTGGCGCGAAAATTAAAATATGAAGACCCCGCTGCCTTCAAACGCATTGCCGGAATAGTGCTGCTGGCCCCGGCCAGCGACATGACCCAAGATTTGATGTGGGACAAGTTTGACGATAAGGCCAAAGAAGATTTGCGTCGTGATGGCATTTATCTTGAACCATCATCCTATGGTTCGCCCTATGAAATTACCGCCAAGCTTTTGGCTGACGGGGTGCAACACCAAATTCTACCCGAAGGTTTGCACGTGCCATTTCCCATTCGCATTCTGCAGGGGGCTGATGATGCCGAAGTTCCAGTGTCTCACGCGATCAAAACGTTCGATGCCTTAAGCGGCCCTGATCTGACGCTTACCATTATCAAAGGCGGCGATCACCGTTTGTCCACGCCAGTACAACTCAAACTGATCTGCGACACCGTTCTTAATTTGGCTGAGCGTGCAGATGGGGTGAACTATTAAAAATGGCTGTCAGGCCCGATTGGTAATTGGGATAGACAAACTGATAGCCCAACTCTGATTGAATGCGCGCATTTGAGACGCGTTTTAAATCATCGTAAAAACTTTTCGCCATGGGTGAAAGTTCGGCATCTTCAAATGCAATTTCCGCAGGCGGCGACATTTTCAAAAGTTCTGCCGCGAAAGTCACCACATCTTGCGGCGGGCAAGGATGATCATCAGCCACGTTATAAATGCGACCGGGGTTTGGATGATTGATCGAAGCCAACAGAATTCCACCAATATCGTCCACATGAATGCGGCTAAATATTTGTCCTGGTTTGATCACGCGCCTGGCTGTGCCATCTTTAACACTTTCCAGTTGGTTTCGTCCGGGCCCATAAATTCCGGGCAATCTGAAAATATGGGCGCTGAATGGTGCCCAAGAGGCTTCGGCAAGAACACGCCTGCGGGCACGATCATTGTTAGGGGTTAATGGGGTGTCTTCGGTTACAACGCCCCCGCCATGATCGCCATAAACGCCTGTGGTTGAAAGATAAGCCAGCCATTTGTAGGAACGGCTGAGATCTTTGGAAAACTTCAAAACCACAGGGTCGCCTTGATCAGTGGGCGGCACAGAGGATAAAATATGGGTTACGGTTTGGGGGATCCCTTCCATTTCGTCAAAGCGCAAGCCTTCAAAGCCCAGCGCATTAATAGCGGCAACGCCTTGGCTGGTGCGGCTGGTGCCAGAGATTTTCCATATCGCCGGATCAAGTTTTTTTGAAAGGGCTTTGCCTGTGAAGCCAAAGCCAAAACATAAAAGATGGTTCACGGTTGCAATTCTCCCAAAGCCCATGTGGCCATGTCGCTGACCAAGGGCGAAAGATCGTTTTGTAATTCTTTGATCTGACCAATCAAACTTTGATCGCCACTGTTTGCTGCGGCCACCAGACAATTGCGAATGAACCGATCGCGCCCAATGCGTTTGACGGGCGAGCCGGAAAAGAATTTTCGAAAAGTGGCATCTTCCAACTTAAGCAATTCAGTGAGGTGCGGCTTTAACAAATTTTCACGCGCCTTTAATTTAATCTCGTGCGCATCGGTTGCAAATTTATTCCACGGGCAAATTGCCAAACAATCATCGCATCCATAAATACGGTTGCCAATGGCTTTGCGAAACTCCACCGGAATTTGGCCTTTGTGCTCAATCGTCAGATAAGAAATGCAGCGGCGCGCATCAATCTGGTGGGGTGCTGTAAAGGCTTTGGTTGGGCAAATATCCAAACAGGCCTGACAGGTTCCGCAATGATCTGGCTCTGCTTTATCAATCGGCAATTCTAAATCCGTTAAAATCACACCCAGAAAAAACCAAGAACCCAATTGGCGCGAAACCAGATTGGTGTGTTTTCCCTGCCAGCCCAAACCCGCCAGTGCCGCCAAGGGCTTTTCCATCAAAGGAGCTGTGTCGACAAACACTTTCACATTTGCATCAGCTTCCTTGGCAAACCACGAAGCCAGCTTTTTCAGTTTGGATTTTATGATGTCGTGGTAGTCGCCATTCAAAGCATAGGTTGAAATTACACCGGTGGACTTTTCATTGAGACGGGCAAAAGCATCCACACCTTGCCCATAATTCATGGCCAGAACGATGGCCGACTTTGCTTCAGGCCACATGGCATCTGGCGATGATCGACGTTCAAACGTATCGACCATCCAGGCCATGTCGCCGTGGTTTCCCCCTTCGATATAGCTGGCAAGATGTTGTGATATTTCAGCGGGAAGTTTTGCTTGCGTTATGCCGAGGGCCGCGAAACCTTGCGCCATCGCTTGGTGTTTGAGGTTTTCTAAAAGATTAGAAATCAAGATCAGCGTAACTGGCAGAGGCTGGCATCGCTGGCACAGTGTCGGCCAGCAAAACGCGAAAAGCCGGTCTTGATTTAATCCGCTGATACCAACTTTTAGCCACTGGATTTTCAGACCAGTTTATGTCGCCTAAATAATCAATTGCAGAGATGTGGGCCGCGGCCGCCAAATCAGCCAATGATAAATCTTCCCCAGCAAGCCAAGACCGTTCTTCGGCAAGCCACGCCACATAATCCAAATGTGGCTTTAACCGCTGCAATGCCAAACGCACACGGCCCATGTCGGGCGCTGATGCAGTTGGCATAAACCGTTTGACCACTTTTTCAGTGAGCAGTGGCTCGGATACCTCAGTGTAAAATTTCACATCAAACCAAGCCACCAGCCGACGAATTTCGGCGCGTTGATAGGCTGTGCCCGGCAAAAGCGATGGGGTTGGATAGGCTTCTTCAATATATTCGCTTAATGCTTCGCTGCCGCAAATGGCCAAACCTGAATCTTCAACCAAAACCGGCACAAGCCCTGATGGGTTCAAATCCAACAATGCTGAACTGGGTGACCATGGGCGCTCATCCAGCAGTTGGCAGTTTTGGCCTTTTTCAGACAGTTGCAGGCGCGTTCGACGCGAATAAGGATCAAGCGTAAATTGATAAAGCCTTGGCATTGGCACAAACACATTCTCTCAAAAAATTAAGGAAGCATGCCGCCATTGCTTCCAATCTTCTTGGCCTATAAAGCGTTCATCACCCTTCATCAAGCGATTCTGATCGATCGCCTGACCCACTTATTGAGGCTTTCATGGCACCTGAACATATGTCTTTGTTGCAAATTATTGTTTTGGCGCTTGTGCAAGGCATTACCGAATATCTTCCAATCTCATCCTCTGGGCATTCAATTTTAGTGCCCGCCTTGACGGGTTGGAAAGATCAAGGTGAATTAACTGATGCTGTGACAAACTTGGGAACTGTTGCTGCCACCACATTGTTTTTTTGGCGCGATGTGATTTCAATGTTTCATGGTCTTTTAGATTTGCTGCAGCGGCGGGTAACGCCCTCGTCCAAATTAGTAACCAACGTGATCGTTGCCACAATCCCGGTTATTCTTTTTGGCGTGTTTCTTCATGCTACGAAACTTGATCAACATCTGCGCTCGCCACTTCTCATTGCAATTAACTTCATAGTTTTTGGCATTGCGCTTTATGCGGCCGATGAGTTTGGTTTGAAGGTGAACACTGTTTCAGACATCACACCGCGCACCGCGTTATTTTTCGGTATCGCGCAAATGTTGTCGCTAAGCCACGGCACCAGCCGTTCGGGGGTTACGATAACCGCTGGGCGTTTTTTGGGCTTTGTGCGTTCTGATGCAGCACGATTTTCGTTTTTGATGTCTATTCCAGCAAATTTTGCCGGATCAGCATTTAAACTGGTTCAAGCGGCCAAAGATCATACGCCCATAACCAGCGATATGTTAATCTGCGCTGTTCTCACCTTCTTCATCGGTTTGGGCACTGTGGCCTTTTTGATGAAGCTTATTCGCACCCAAAGCTTTTTGCCGTTTGTAATTTACCGAGTCATTTTCGGTGGGGCTTTGCTCGGGCTGATTTATTCCGGCATGACATTTGGTGCGGTGAACTGACCCGCCTTGCGGAAACGATAAAGATAGCTTGGAACAACCGCATCAATACGACGCGGCGTTATGCCAAGACCTTCCAGCGTGCGGCCTTCAGCGACTGCTTGCGCCGAAACAGTGTTTTCTGATTTCAGCATTTCCACTTGGTCCATTGTGATGGGGGCTTTGGGCAAAACGCCCATAACCGCACCAACAATTGTGGCAACCGGAAATGGCAGAGGCAGCAACAACCGTTTTCTTTGGGTAACGAATAAAACATATTGCAAAAGTTCTTTGAAGGTTTTTTGTTCAGGGCCGCCCAGCTCATAGGCTTTGCCATCAGCTAGGCCACGATCAATCAGCGTGGCCACAGCTTCGGCCACATCGCCTACAAACACGGGTTGGAATTTGGTGTTAGCGCCAATCATCGGCAAAGCGGGAGAAAAACGGGCCATGGCGGCAAATTTATTAAAAAAACTATCCTCTGGCCCAAACACAATTGACGGACGCAAAATCATGACATTCGGAAACGCGGCGCGAGCCTTTACTTCACCAAGCCCACGCGATTTTACATAGTTGCTGGTTGTTGGCTGATCAGCGCCAAGGCCGGAAAGATGAATAAATACTTGAGCTTTTGCGGCTTTGGTGGCCTTTGCCACGGCTTCTGCGCCAAAAACATGCACCGCATCAAAGCTTTGGGCCCCCGAATTTGAAAACACCGCAGACAGGTTGACCACGGCGTAAGCGCCATCGCAGGCCGCGGCAACCGAGGCTGGATAACGCACATTGGCCTGTACGGGAACAATTTGGCCGGGCACCCCCAGCGGCACGACATGGCCCGCCAAATCTGGCCTTCGACAAGCCACACGTATGCGATAGCCCCGCTTGGCCAAAGCGCGCACCACATGACGCCCCACAAAACCTGATCCCCCAATGAGGGTTATGAGCTTATCTGAATTGTTCATTGCGATCTCCACGCCAAGATAGTCTCATTGAGCAAAACCTTGGCCAACACTCAAGCCTAAATTGCGGTTAGAGACTATTCAACGCAGCAGGCAGTTCGGCCAAAGATTTGAACCATCTGGTCGGTTTTGTTGGCGATAATTCCAGATTTTGCGCGTGGCTGTTGCGACCATCATCCAAAAGCCCAAAGCTTAGCCAGCCCAAATCGCGCGGCGCGCTGAAATCCTTGGCCGGATTGTCGGCCACATAAACATAAATTTTGTTGGGCCAAAGTTTTTGCACTGCCAGAAATGCGCGTTGATCAGGCTTGGTCACACCCACCTCAGCAGAAATGAAAGCCGGAATATGGCCAAGACCCAAAGCATGAAGTTTTTGACGCTGCGTGAACGAGCGGCCATCGGTAATAATCGCCAGACCGGCACAAAACGATTCAGCCCAGTGCAGAATTTCCTTGGTCGTATCATCCAAACCGATGTTGGGGTGATGCAACCTGTAAACCCAGATCAGCGATTCATGCATTGTGGGTGGAACATTGAGCTTTGCCATCAAAACATCAATTGCGCGGCCAGAGCGCAATTCCTGCTCAGATAAAACCCGCGGGCTTTTGGCGCTAAAGCCCAAACGATCAAGCTGGGCCAGCACTGCGGCAATTCCGGAGCGCACATAATCAATTTCTTTATAAAGCGTGTCATCCAAATCAAACACGAGGCAAATGTCTTTAAGGTCTGGCATTTTTCACCCAAACGGCCGCATCATAACGCAGCATCAAAAGATTGTTTTCCCAAGCATCAAACGCTTCAGGGGCCTTGCCCAACAAGGTCTCAGCCACCAACCAATTTACAAACTTTGCACCTGCCTGATGGGTTAAAGGATAACCGCCGCCAAAGCGGGGGTTTATCTCTAGCCCCACAACGTCGTTTTGCACTTCATCGTAAAAAACTTGTATGGTGATGCAACCATTCACGTTGCGCCAGTTTTTAAGTCCCGTTTTCAGAATTTCATAGAGGCCATGACGAAGGGTTATGCCCTTTGACACTTCACCTGCGCGAACATCCAGACGCAACCGCGGCACCAAGCATTTCAATTGAGACGCCAAATCAAAATAAGCATCCACAGTATATTCTTTGTATGGCGGCCCGATATACTCCATCAACATATAAGCTTCAGACGCTTGGCGCAGTTCGCCCAGCCTTGTTCCATCTTGCAATAACATCGCCCCCTTGCTGGAACTGCCAGAAACCGGCTTGGCAAATGCGGGAAAGATTGGGTTGTCCCAATCCATCAGCTTTGGATAGCGCATACCGATCGCTTCAAACACGCCACCCGATTGGGTTTTGTCGCGACATTGTTCGATAAAGCTACCATCAGAAATAGAAATATGTGTGCCTTGGGTGGCCAGTTTGGCTTTGATTTTTGCCAGAGGCAAAAGCTCAGTGTCAATGGTGGGGATAATCAATCCAATGTTATGGGCAGAAGCGATTTCTTGGATGAAGTCTGCAA
>JAYUHQ010000177.1:0-12196 GCA_043766895.1 Aestuariivirga sp. | reverse complement strand
ACAATTTGGAACCCTTCTGGATGGGCTTTACACCCAACCGCGCTTTTAAGGCCCGCCCGCGGATGATCGCGCGTGCCAAAGACATGCATTATTATGATATGTCAGGCCGGGCCATTTTAGATGGCTCAGCCGGATTGTGGTGCACCAATGCTGGCCATTGCCGTGAGCCCATTGTTTCAGCCATTCAAAAATCTGCTGCTGAACTTGATTTTGCACCCACATTTCAATATGGCCACCCCAAGGTGTTTGAGCTTGCCTCGCGCCTTGCCACCATGGCGCCGGGCGATTTGAATTATGCGTTCTTTTGTAATTCAGGATCTGAAGCCGCAGACTCGGCCTTGAAGATTGCCATTGCCTATCAACGCCTGCGCGGCGAAGGCAGCCGCACGCGGTTGATTGGCCGCGAACGGGGCTATCATGGCGTTAATTTTGGCGGCATCTCGGTGGGCGGCATGGTGGCCAACCGCAAAATGTTTGGCTCGCTTTTGGCTGGCGTTGACCACTTGCCCCATACCTATAATCGCAAAGAGCAAGCCTATTCACGCGGTGAACCCAATTGGGGCGGGCATTTGGCCGAAGAGTTGGAACGCTTGGTTACCTTGCATGATGCTTCAACTATTGCCGCGGTGATTGTGGAACCCATGGCCGGGTCTACTGGTGTTCTGGCACCACCAAAAGGCTATCTCAAGAAGCTGCGCGAGATTTGCACCAAACATGGCATTTTGTTGATATTCGATGAAGTGATCACCGGCTTTGGCCGTTTGGGCGCATCTTTTGCCGCCGAGCGTTTTGGCGTGGTTCCAGATATGATTACCTTTGCCAAGGGTATTACCTCGGGCACAGTTCCGATGGGCGGGGTTATGGTGCGGCAGGGCATTTATGATGCTTTCATGAATGCCAATGACCATGTGATTGAGCTGTTCCATGGCTATACTTATACAGGCCACCCGATGGCAGCGGCCGCAGCCGTGGCCACGCTTGATTTATATCGTGATGAAGATTTGTTTGCGCGGGCTGGCAAGCTTGAAACCAAATTTGGTGATGCAGCCCATAAACTGCAGGGCAACCCAATGGTTGAAGACATTCGCACTATTGGTTTGGTTGCCGCCATTGATATGAAGCCTATTGAAGGCAAGCCCGGGCTTCGGGCCTATAAGGCCATGGAAAATGCTTTCCATGATCATAATCTGCTGTTGCGCATCACGGCTGATACAATTGCACTCTCGCCGCCCTTGATCATCACCGAAAATCAAATTGATGAACTTTTTGGCGAAAAGATCCCCGCCGTTTTGAAATCGGTGGCGGCTCTCTAAAAGCGGATAACTTACGCTTCGGGATTCACAGAAAGGCAGAGAGCGTTTACTCTCTGCCTTATTGATTCGGAGCGGGCGATATTTGAAACAGGATTTGCCATTCATCGGGGTGTTGGGCGTTGCGGTGGTTTGTGCCGTTGCGGCGATTGCCTATTTAGTGACCGGAGGAACCGACACGATCATGGCCACGGCCGCTGCCATAACAGGCGCAGTTGTTGGGCAAATTGTTTTGGTGTTCCTGTTGATGCGCCACAATGAAAAGAATGAAAATTTAGTTCGCAGGCTTTCGCGCGATATGGCGGGGGTTCATTCTGAAGTTCGGCGCAAAACGGAAGGTATTCAGGCCAAGCTTGACCAGTTTGATCAAGATACACAATCGCAGGCGGTGATGTTTGCCGATGGGTTTGCCGATTTGAAAAGCTCATACACAAGCTTGCAAACATTCATGCAAAACCAAATGGTTAAGTTGCATACGCCCGTTGCACCCACTCCAGTTTTCACGCCGCCTCCAGCAATAGAAGCGGCCGAGCCAGTGATTGAAGCAGCGGCGGCCGCAACGCATGACGCGTTTGCCGATCAAATTTTGTTTGCGTTGGAACCGATTGTTGATGTGCAAACCGGGCGCACGGCACATTATCGCATGCATCTTGCGATGATGTTGGACCACGAAGAACTGGGCCACGACCAGCTTTTGCACTATGCTGGGCGCGTGGGAAAACGGCCAGAGCTTGATGTTTTGGCGCTGCGCGAATCTTTCTCACTGCTTCAGCGGTTGCGGCTGCGTGACCCTCAATTGAATATATTTGTAAGCATTGGGCCAGAAACTTTGGCTGATGCCAGCGCCATTTCACAAATTGAAACGGAACGGCAAAACTTTGGCGAACACGCTTTTGGTGTTGTTTTTGAAATGACCCATTCAATGTTAGCCGGGCTGTCTGAGGCTGGGCTTGAAGGATTGGCACGTCTGGCCCGTGGGGGCGGACAATTTTCGCTCACCCAGGTTTCTGTGGCAGGGCTTGATCTTCACGCGATGGATGCCTTGAATGTGCGCTATATCGGGCTTGCAGCGGCAGCGATTGACCCAACAGGCCCTTCAACATCGCTGATCGGTTTTGCTCAAATGGCCAGGCTAACGCGGGTTAATGTGGTGGTCACGGGGTTGAGCAATGCCGCAATGCTAACCAAATTGGGCAGTGTGGCGCGATTGGCTTGTGGGCCATGTTTTGCAGCGCCGCGCCGCGTGAAGCGCGATTTGGGTGCAGCACCAGCACCGCAGGAAATGGCCGCATAGCTTGCAGACATTTGAACTTTCGAAACGCTTTCCCGTTTGGCTCTGTGATATTTGGGGGGTGGTGCACAATGGCGAAAAGCCCATAGCATCAGCCGTGGTCGCTTTACAGAAGCACAGGGCCAATGGCGGCACCGTGGTTTTGATCAGCAATGCGCCGCGCCCCACATCTGCTATGGTTAAGCACCTTCACCAGATGGGTGTTGCACCCAATGCCTATGATCATATCGTAACGTCTGGCGATGTAACCCGCGTGTTGATGGTGCAATTTGGTCAAGCAGGACTTTATCATTTAGGGCCAGAGTTTGATTTGCCATTGTTTGCCGGGCTTGATGTGAGGCGGGTTGCGCTGGCTGATGCGGGTGCGGTGGTGTGCACGGGTTTGTTTCATGAACTCACCGAAACGCCCCAAGATTATTTGCCTTTATTGGCCGAAATGAAGCAACACAATTTGCAAATGATTTGTGCCAACCCAGATAAGGTGGTGCGCAAAGGTGACTTGCTTTTGCCCTGTGCTGGCGCATTGGCTTTTGAATACCAAGCAATGGGTGGCGAAATTTTAATGGCGGGAAAACCCTTTGCGCCAATTTATGATGTCGCATTGCAATTGGCTGGCAACCCTGATCGTTCGCAAGTTTTAGCGATTGGTGACGGGCCAGAAACAGATATTCAGGGTGCGGCACAAAACGCTTTGGCCTGTTTGTTTGTAACTGGCGGCATCAATACCAGCCAAAGCATTGGCGCTGATGTTAAGGCGCGCTTTCCCGATGTTGAAATTGTAGCGACAATGCCAGAACTTTACTGGAGCTGACAAATTGGCTAGCAGGTTGGCCCATGTTTGAACTTCTTTGTGATGCCGTATTACCAGATCATTTGCGCAACTGCGTTGTGGCCATCGGCAATTTTGATGGCGTGCACCGGGGCCATCAAGCTTTGCTGGCACAAACACAAGAAATTGCCCGCAAGCAGGGCAAGCCCTGGGGTGTGGTAACGTTTGAGCCGCACCCGCGCACATTTTTCAGGCCAGAACAGCCAGCCTTTCGGCTAACGCCGCGCGCTTTGAAGCTGCGCCTTTTGAAAGCTTTGGGCGCTAATTTTGTGTCTATTGTTGATTTTGATGCGTCGCTTGCAGCGTTGTCACCAGAAGAATTTATTGTTCAACAATTGGAACATAAACTTGGTGCCACGCATGTTGTGGCGGGCTTTGATTTTCATTTTGGCAAGGGGCGCAAAGGCAATCTTGATTCTTTACGAGCACAGGGGTTTGAAGTAACCCGCCTTGCTGAGGTGACTGAAGAAGGTGCAGGCGATTTGGCCTTTTCTTCCAGCAATATTCGCAACGCCTTGCGCCAAGGCCAAATCTCGCGGGCATCCCAAGAGCTTGGCTATGATTGGACGATTTTGGGAACGGTTGTGCCGGGCGATCAACGCGGGCGCACGATTGGATTTCCGACGGCGAATATAATTGTTGAGCCTGGTGTGGAGCCAGAGCGCGGAATTTATGCCACGTTTGTTCGCGAGGTCGACCACCCGGCACCGACGTGGATGGGGGCTGGTTATTTTGGTGACAGGCCAACCTTCAATACCAATCGCACGTTTTTAGAAGTTTATATTCTCGACGAAACGCTCGATCTTTATGGGCGGCAGTTGCTGGTCAGTTTTGTAGAGCTGATCAGGCCTGATCAAAGCTTCACATCGGTTGATGCGTTAATCGCACAGATGAAAGATGACTGCGAAAAAGCCCGCACCATTTTAAGTGCGCGCAAGGTTGCAAATTTTCCGTTGGCTAAAATTCAGGCGGCGGGAAAGATTTAATGATCTTTGGTCGGATCAAGCAATCTGTGCATATGGACGATGAAATATCGCATTTGTGCATTATCAATTGTTTCACGGGCTTTACTCTGCCAAGCCTGATGGGCTGAGGCATAGTTGGGATAAAAACCAACAACATCAAGTTTTGCCAAGTCTTTAAACGTTACTTTTGATACATCACTGAGTTCACCCCCGAAAACCAGATGAAGAAGTTGCTCTTTTGGTTCTGTGCTCATAATTTCTCCAATTGCATCAAAGTGGTTTTGTGTCGTTCAAGGCCCGCAGCCAACAGCCCATTTTGCCAGGGTTGTGCGGTGTTATAGATCATCTGTTTGCCATCAACGTCGGTTAACACGGCACCTGCCTCTTGCACCAACAAATCACCAGCGGCCAGATCCCAATCATTCTTATCGCCAAATGACAAAGCGATGTCGGCCTTTCCAGCGGCCACATAGGCCAAACGTAAAAGCAACGGAATTTGCGGAGCGTTATGGCCTTTCACACCAAACGGCAGAAGGCACTTTGCAGCCCGGCCCGTTCCTAAAAGTTCAGCACCACCCAATGCTGCACCACCACGCGGCACCAAAGGGCTATCATTGCAGTAAGCACCCGCATTTTTTGCCGCCCAAAAAAATTCGTTGGCAGCAGGGCGAAAGAGCGCTGAAACAATCGGCCTGCCATCTTTAATCAGGGCCGCACCAATGCACCAGCCATCACTGCCATTCACAAATGAGTTGGTGCCATCAATAGGATCAACAATCCACAAGCGTTGCTTATCAAGGCGGTTCGTATTGTCGGGTGTTTCTTCAGACAGCCAGCCATAACTTGGCCGTTGGGTGAGAAGGTGCGATTTCAAAAACATATCAATTTCAAGATCAGCTTCGGTCACAGTAGAGCCATCGGGTTTGCTCCAACGCTTTACGTTTTGAGTGGAAAGCTTGAGTGCCAATGCACCAGCCTGACGCACCGTCGTGAACAGAAGATCAGCGTCGGCCTGCAATGCTGCTTCAATTTTAGAGACCGGCAATCGTCATTCCTTCAACCAGACAAGATGGGGCGTTGGTGGACGATTTAAAGATCAGATCATTGGCCGGCGTTAGATTCATGAACATGTCTTTCAAGTTTCCAGCCACAGTTACTTCACTGACCGGGAATTTGATTTCGCCATTTTCAATCCAGAAGCCCGAAACCCCGCGGCTATAATCACCCGTGGCTGGGTTGATGCTGGAACCAATAAATTCTGTGATCAGCAGGCCTTTGTTCAATGCCTTGATCATTTCAGCGGGCGATTGTGCGCCTGGTTCCATGTGCATGTTTGAAGTTGAGGGCGATGGTTGTGAGGCAAGGCCGCGCGAGCCATTTCCCGTTGGTTGCAAATTGAGTTGCCGGGCTGAACGCAAATCCAAAACCCAGCTGGTCAGCATGCCCTTGTCGATAAAATTGCGGGGGCTTGTGGCAAGACCTTCACTATCAAAACTGCGAGAAGCAAATCCACGCAGGCGATGAGGGTCATCCACGATAGTGATATTGTTTTTAAAAATTTGGTGACCCAATTGATCTTTAAGAAAACTTACGCCACGTGCAATAGAACTTCCGTTGATGGCGCTTGATAGGTGGCCGACGAGGCTTGAGGCCACACGCCGGTCAAAGATTACCGGCACCGCTTGGGATTGCAGCTTTTGCGGGTTCATGCGCTTCACGGCGCGTTCAGCGGCAGTGGATGCAATTTTTTGTGGCGTTTCCAAATCTTCGAAATGGTTGGCCGATGTGCCATCATAATCGCGCACCATGTTGGTGCCTTCACCAGCAATAACCGAAACACTAAAGCCAAACCCGGTGCGCTTATATGATTTTGCAAAACCATTCGATGATGCCAAAGCAATATCGCTTGATGAGGATGAAGCGCCCGCCCCATTGCTTCTGGTAATGCCCGGAACTGCTAAAGCCAAGCTTTCGGTTTCTTCGGCGAGGTATTTTAATTCGGCAGCAGTTGGCGAAGTTTTTGAAACCAAATCAAGATCAAGATCAATCTTGGCCAACTGATCGGGCGTAGCAATGCCCAAATAAGGATCAGGTGGCGCAAGCTTTGCCATGGCCATGGCGCGGGTTACCAACCTGTCACGTGCATCTTGGGTTAGCACACTGCCAGCGATGATGGCTGATGATTGACCAGCAAAAACGCGAAGGCCAATTTCTCGGGCTTCGGATTGTTCGAGTTCTTCAACAACGCCTTGGCGAATGGAGATTGATGAGTCGCGGCGTTCATAGACCATGGCATCAGCCGCCGTGGCACCATGCTTTAGCGCACGCGCCACAATGTCTTGAGCAATGTCGAGCAATTCTTTATTCATCAGATCAGACATCCTAAAAGCATACCAAACAAAATAATTGCTCCAAAATTCCGGTTGGCGCGGAACAGTTGAAGGCACACCGCAGCATTTGTGTCATCAAAGCGAGAGACTTGCCATGCGGCATGGAATGCCGCAGCTGCAATAGCGATATGGGCAGTAAGTGGGGCTGATACAAGCCAAAGCGATGTGTCGATCAAGGCAAGGCTTGCTGCAAAGAAAAACACCAGCCAATAAACTGTGAGTTTTCCGAACAGCAAGGCCGTTGATTTAACACCAACAACCGCGTCGTCTTCCTTGTCTTGGTGGGCATAAATCGTGTCATAGGCCAGTGTCCATAAAATGCCGCCTGCATAAAGTGTTATGCAGGGCAAATTGATTTGGTTTGCAATTGCTGTCCAGCCAACAATAGCGCCCCAATTAAAGGCAAGGCCCAAGACAAATTGCGGCCAAAAGGTGATGCGCTTCATAAATGGATAGATTGCCACCATAGCCAGTGAGGCGATTGCGGTTTTAATGGTGAGGGCATTGAACTGCACAAGAACGCACAGGCCGATCAGCATCAAGACGCAAAAAAAGCCGATGGCAGCTTTTGCCGTAACACGGCCAGAGGGCAGGGGTCTTGTGCTGGTGCGTTCAACTTTTGCGTCAATATCGCGATCTGCAAGGTCGTTCAACACGCAACCCGCACCGCGCATGACAATGGCACCCAAAAGGAGCAGCAATGCGAAATAAAGATTAGGCCAGCCACCACCCTTGGCAATTTGGGCCAAGGCAAGCGACCACCAACAAGGCAGCAACAACAGCCACCAACCGATGGGTCTATCCAACCGCATTAATTGCGCAAAGGGCACAAAGCTTGCGGGCAACACAGCAATCCAGCTGTTGTTAACAGCATCTTTGATTGCGGTTGGGCTGGTCTGGCTCATGGTCGCCGTGATACACAGGTTGAATGGCAAAAACCACTGCAAGATTGTTTGTTGATCAAGAGCTTAGTGCGGGGGCGGAAGTTGCACTTTCTGCCGAACAGAGCCATTATCTGGGCACTGTTTTGCGCATTGCTGCTGGTGATGCCGTTCATATCTTTAATGGCCGCGATGGCGAATATCTGGCCCATGTGGCCCAAGTTTTGAAGCGCTCGATTGTTTTGCGCTGTGAAATTTTACGCAGCGATGCCAAGCCGCCACCTGATATTGATTATCTTTTTGCGCCGCTGAAACACACGCGTTTGGATTATTTGGTGCAAAAGGCCACTGAGCTTGGGGCGAGGCGTTTGCGGCCAGTGATTACATCGCGCACAATTGCCGAACGCGTGAACTTGGATAGGATGCGCGCCAATGTTGTGGAAGCGGCTGAACAATGCAACATGGTTTATGTACCTGAAGTATTGGAACCACAGTCGCTAAACCAAGTTATTCGTCAATGGGCTGATGGCCGGGCATTAATTTATTGCGATGAAGTTGCACAGCAGGCTGATCCAGTCATTGCTTTGCAGGCCTTGGCGTTGCCTGCGGCTATTTTGGTGGGGCCTGAGGGTGGCTTTACAATTGAAGAACGCACCATGTTGAAGGCTTTGCCTTATGTTACAGCGTTAAGTTTAGGCCCGCGGATTATGCGCGCAGATACTGCAGCGGTGGCAATTTTAGCGCTGACGCAAGCGGTTCTGGGTGATTGGCATAAACCGTAAACAGCCAAGTTACGTAAAATGTCTTGCCGCTGTGATCTTGAATGCCTAGATCAAGGCTTCAAAAAGGATTAAAAAATTGAGCGGACCAACGCCAGAAACACAAGCCGGAAAAGCGTTGATCGAAAATCGCGCTCAGATGGTGGATTATTTCACTGAAGGCTTCAAGCCCAAAGCCGAATGGCGCATGGGAACCGAGCACGAAAAGTTTCCGTTTCTGAAAGATACATTGCGCCCTGTGCCTTATGATGGTGCGCGCTCAATTAAAGCATTGCTGGAGGGAATGCGCGATCGTTTTGGTTGGAATGGCGTTTATGAAGGTGAGCATATTATCGCCTTGGCTGATCCTTCCTCCATGGCCAATATTTCGCTCGAACCGGGTGGACAGTTTGAACTTTCGGGTGCGCCATTAAACACGGTGAATGATACCTGCGGCGAAATTACAGAACATTTGCGCCAGGTAAAAGTTATCGGGGATGAATTGGGCATTGGCTTTCTGGGCCTTGGTGCCAGCCCGGTGTGGACGCGGGCTGAAACGCCGGTGATGCCCAAGGGCCGCTATAAAATTATGGCCCCTTATATGGACAAGGTTGGCACCATGGGGCGCGATATGATGTTTCGCACCTGCACGGTGCAAGTGAACCTCGATTATGCTGATGAAGCCGATATGGTGAAAAAGCTGCGTGTGTCTTTGGCTTTGCAACCGTTGGCCACGGCACTTTATGCCAATTCGCCATTTTTGGAAGGCAAGCCCAATGGCTATCTTTCATTCCGTTCGCATGTGTGGACAGATACGGATAATGCGCGCGCCGGCATGTTGCCCTTTGTGTTTGAAGATGGCTTTGGCTTTGAACAATATGTGGATTATGCGCTGGATGTGCCGATGTATTTTACCATGCGCAATGGCCAGTTTGTGAACACCACGGGAGAAAGCTTTCGCAAATTTTTAGATGGCAAGTTGCCGCAATTGCCGGGCGAAAAACCAACAATCAAAGATTGGGCGGATCATCTCACCACAATTTTTCCTGAAGTGCGCTTGAAGAAATATCTTGAAATGCGCGGGTCTGACGTGGGGCTTGGCAACAAGCTGTGTTCAATGCCGGCTTTGTGGGGCGGATTGCTTTATGATCAATCAGCCTTGGATGCGGCGTGGGATTTGGTGAAAGGTTCAACTGCAGAACAACGCCAAACCTTGCGTGATTCAGTGCCGAACCTTGGTTTAAAGGCTGAGTTTATGGGCACCTCGCTTCAGACTTTGGGCAAACAGGTTTTGGATATTGCCCGCAAGGGCTTGAAATCACGCGGGTTTGGTGAAGAGGCGTTTCTTGATGTGCTGGATGAAGAAGTTCATTCAGGAATAACGCAAGCTGATAAGTTACTTCAACTTTATCACGGCTCGTGGAAGGGTGATATTGCCCAAGTGTTCAAGGCGGCAGCTTATTAAGTTTTAAGCGGCCACCAATTTGCGCATTGGCCCCAAGCCTTCGCGCACATGTTGGGCCAAGGCTTGTGCTGCTGGGCTGGCTTTGCCGGGCTTTTGCATCAGGCCAATATCGAATGCCCCAAGGGCGGGAAAGCCTTCGCCTTCTGTTAAAATGCGCATACCGGGCTTTACACAAATCAATGGCATAGCGGCCACTGCCAAGCCTTGCATGACAACAGCACAGACAGTTGAAAAATTGGGGCTGGTATAGGCCACACGGTAATCACGGCCATGGCTTCTGAGCGCTTGCTCAGCCAGTTTGCGCCAACCGCAGGTGGCGCTGGCGGCAGCGATCGGCAAAGTTTCCAAGGCGTGGGTTTTATGGCGTGGTGAAGTGACCCACACAAGTTCGGCGCTAATGAGGGTTTCGCCATAGATATCGCCGCCGTTGAAGGTGACGACCGCCAAATCCAATTCACTGTTGCGCACATGGCCCGCCAAAACTTGGGATTGATAGCATTCAACTTCCAAACTGACTTGGGGATGTGTGCGGTGAAAGCGGGCCAAGATTTCGGGCAAGAACAAATCGGCATAATCATCTGGCGTGCCAAAACGCACGGTTCCAGTAATTTCAGGAATGGTAAAGGCCGAAACCGCTTCATCGTTCAGCGCCACCAAGCGCCTTGCGTATTCAACCAGCCGCTCGCCATCCAAGGTGATTCGGCTGCCCCTGCCGTCGCGGGCAAAAAGCGGGCGGCCCAAGGTTTCCTCCAAGCGTTTCATTTGCATGGATACGGCCGATTGGGTTTTGTTTACCTCATCAGCGGCACGGGTAAAATTGCCCGTATCGGCAATGGCCAGAAAGGTTTTCAATTGATCGACATCAAGGTTGGGGATCATCGGATTCTCACTCATCAACGTTTGTGATGATAAGTATAAGATACATTCGTTGGATAAATCAATCTGAATCTGCGATGAATACTCAATCAAACATCACAGAAAGGAATATATTATGGACAATTTTGCATTTCATCAGGCCCGCCAGTTTGGCACCATGGAAGGCTATGGGCCTTTGGCGCAATTGATTGAGGCGATCAGACGGCGCTGGGAACGGAGGCGCTAAGCCTTCCCACCATGCGATAGGCCAAGACCATGGCCGCCAAGCCACAGATTGCGCCGCCAAGGGCAGTGCCTACCATAATGCCCTCAGCGCCTGCATAAGCGCCGCCGATCATAGCGAAGGGTATAGTGCCCAATGTGGCGCGAACCCAGTTTGTCCAAGTCGAATAGATGGGCTTGCCTAGGTTGTTGAATGCAGCAGCAGCGACGAATAATCCGCCGAGCAAGGCCCAAGACACGGCGATATAGGTTGAAAAGAAGTCCACCAATTCCGCCGCTCGGCCTGAAATATGGAAGGCCGCGATGAGTTGATGGCGCAAAAAATACAAGATCAGCGATGTTGCAACCGAATAGAGCACCGCGAAGGTTAGGCCATCGCGCAGCGTACATTTTACACGCGGAAAATTCTTGGCTCCAAAATTTTGGCCGATGATCGGGCCAACCGCACCTGACAGTGAAAAGATCACGCCGAAAGCCACGGGCACCACACGGTTCACCACCGTGCCGGCTGTGACGATTTCATCACCATAGGGTGCGAAAACATGGTTCATGTAGCCAGCGGCAAAAGGCGTTGCCAGTTGCGATACAATGGAGGGCAGGGCAATGCCCCACACGGCAGGCCAATCACGTTTAAAGTCTTGCCAATTGAAGGGGCTCAGAAAGTTGTGCACCTTGGCCAAACTATAAAGGCCCACGCCAAAACAGAGCGCATAAGAAATGGCATTGGCAGCGGCAGCGCCCTGGATGCCCCAGCCGAACTTATAAATGAAAATGGGATCAAGGATCAGTGTGGCAATGGCTGACGAGAGTGTGATGTACATGGCACGCTTGGCATCACCAAGGCCGCGCAAACTGAACGAACAAGACAGCGCGCCTGCAAGGCAAATGAACCCTGGCGAAAGCGTCCAGATGAATATTTTGGCCAAATGTGCCGTTTCACCTGTGGCACCCAGCAATGATAAAATTGGTGAGATGAAAATACAGACCAAAGCCGTATAGATCGCGGAAATTGCAAGCGACATGTAAAGCGAACTAGAAGCAAATTGTTTGGCGCGTTCGGGCTGTCTGGCACCCATGTTGCGCGATACAAGGGCCACAGCGGCAATGCCTGCACCAATGGCCAGTGACAAATTGGCAAAATCCAGCGTGCCGCCAAAACCGATCGCTGCGGTAATCCGCGTATCATTCAGGCTTGATAGAAAATAGAGA